>NZ_JAWPOM010000117.1:0-1342 GCF_033344285.1 Vibrio sp. 779(2023) | reverse complement strand
TTAGTTGGGCAGGCCTGAAAGATCGCCATGCAGTAACCGAACAATGGCTAAGTGTTCATCTGCCTAAAGGTGAGACTCCAGATTTTTCGACATTTTTGGCGCAATACCCAAGTATTGAAATTCTGGCGATCGATCGACACAACAAAAAACTGCGTCCTGGTGACTTAATCGGGAACGAGTTTGTGGTTACCTTGTCTGAAGTGACAGATGTGGCGGATGTAGAGCAACGCCTTGAAAAAGTTAAACAAGTTGGTGTGCCAAACTACTTTGGTAGCCAACGTTTTGGTAACGATGGAAATAACCTCGACGAAGCCCGTCGTTGGGGACGAGAGAACGTTCGTACGCGTAACCAAAACAAACGCAGCATGTACCTGTCTGCCGCGCGTTCATGGATCTTCAACCGCATCGTTTCTGCTCGTCTAGAAAATGGTGTGTTTGATAAATTCATCGATGGTGACATCGCACAGACATCACAAGGATTGTTGGCTGTTGATGCGAATAACCTTGCTGATATGCAAAACAAGCTTGCATTGAGTGAAGGTGAGATTACTGCCGCTTTAGCGGGTGATAATGCGTTACCGACCCAAGCTGATGCACTTGCATTAGAACAGCCATTTATTGATGAAGAACCTGATTTAATGGCTCTGATCCGTGGTAATCGTATGCGTCACGATCGTCGTGAAATCGCACTCAAACCAAAAGACTTAGCTTGGAACGTTGAAGGTAACAATATTACGTTGACCTTCTCACTCGATGCAGGCTCTTTTGCCACATCCATTGTTCGTGAGTTGGTGAATGAGGTCAAAGTAGAAAGAGAATACTAATGGAACTGGATTCACTAAATACAAAACCTTTAAGAATTCTAATTAGTAATGACGACGGTGTGCATGCTCAAGGAATTCACGCGTTAGCGGATGAGCTGAGAAGCATCGCGGAAGTGATCATTGTTGCCCCAGACCGAAATCGTTCTGGTGCATCAAACTCACTGACATTGGAACAGCCTCTGCGAGTCACAGAAATTGCTCCTAATACTTATTCGGTTCAAGGGACACCGACAGATTGCGTTCATTTTGCTCTAAATGAGCTGATGAAAGATGACCTGCCAGATCTTGTATTATCTGGCATCAATCATGGTGCAAATCTGGGGGATGACGTTCTGTACTCTGGTACCGTCGCTGCAGCAATGGAAGGGCACTTTCTTGGCGTGCAGGCCATTGCGTTTTCACTGGTTGGTAAACGTCATTTTGAGTCGGCTGCTAAAATTGCTCGACAGTTGGTTGAGCAACACTTGGTAGTACCAATCCCAACCAACCGTTTGTTGAACGTGAACGTACCTGATTTG
>NZ_JAWPOM010000116.1:0-1342 GCF_033344285.1 Vibrio sp. 779(2023) | reverse complement strand
TATTGCTCCAACGCCGCTGACAGACGCTGACATTGAGCAAGCTGACGCGATCGTAATCGCGGCGAACACCACCGTTGATACTTCTCGTTTCGTAGGTAAAAAAGTCTACCAAGCAGAAATCAGCGCGGTGGCAAAAGACGCTACCGCATTCTTAACGACCGCAGTCGAAAGTGCAGCAACACTTGAACAAGCAACCACAGTTGAAGCGCCTGTCGAAAGTGCTTCTGCAACCAAGAAAATCGTCGCTATTACGGCATGCCCTACTGGTGTTGCACATACCTTCATGGCAGCAGAAGCGTTAGAAGAAGAAGGCAAACGCCGTGGTCACCAAATTAAGGTGGAAACTCGTGGCTCTGTTGGCGCGAAGAACCAACTAACTGACCAAGAAATCGCAGATGCGGACTTGGTTATCATTGCCGCGGACATCGAAGTGCCACTTGATCGCTTCAACGGCAAAAAAATGTACCGTACAAAGACTGGCCCAGCTCTGAAGAAAACCGCTGAAGAGATGGACAAAGCGTTCGAACAAGCAACGATTTACCAACATTCAGGCGCTGCAAGTTCTGCTTCGGCAACAGACGAGAAGAAAGGCGCATACAAACACCTAATGACGGGGGTTTCGCACATGCTTCCTGTCGTCGTCGCAGGTGGTTTGATCATCGCCCTATCGTTCGTATTCGGCATTGAAGCATTTAAAGAAGAAGGTACATTGGCAGCCGCACTAATGACCATCGGCGGCGGCTCTGCGTTTGCACTGATGATCCCTGTGCTTGCTGGTTACATTGCCTTCTCAATTGCTGACCGTCCGGGTCTGGCTCCGGGTCTTGTTGGTGGTATGTTGGCAAGCTCTACTGGCGCTGGTTTCCTTGGTGGTATCGCGGCTGGTTTCATCGCAGGTTACGCAGCGAAGCTCCTAGCAGATAAAGTAAAACTTCCTCAATCAATGGAAGCATTGAAACCGATTCTGATCATCCCGTTTGTTGCGACGCTATTTACGGGCCTTGTGATGATCTACATCGTTGGTGGTCCGGTTTCTGGCATCATGAATGGTCTGACTGACTTCCTAAACAACATGGGTTCAGACAGCGCCGTTCTACTTGGTATTATCCTTGGCGCAATGATGTGCTTCGACTTGGGTGGCCCGGTAAACAAAGCAGCTTACGCATTCGGTGTAGGTCTATTGGCTTCTCAAACTTACGCACCAATGGCTGCAATCATGGCGGCAGGTATGGTGCCGGCGCTAGGTATGGGTCTGGCCACTTTCCTAGCGAAGAACAAGTTTGAACCAAACGAGCGTGAAGCGGGCAAAGCATCATTCGTGCTAGGTCTGTGCTTTATCTCT
>NZ_JAWPOM010000115.1:0-1342 GCF_033344285.1 Vibrio sp. 779(2023) | reverse complement strand
ACTTTCTGGTTAGCGTATTGCGTCCCCAGCCTAATACTTTAGCGGCATCTTGCTTATGACCTTTAGTGTGCTCCAATGCAGCTTCTAATAAAATGCGCTCAAATTCTGGTAATGCGAAAGAAAGTAGTTCTTTATCCCCCGCAGCGAGCGATTGACGTGCCCAGTCCGCCAATTGTTCTTGCCAGCTGCCTTTGGTTGAATCCGAAACGGTCTTCTTCTCTTCCAAAAGCTCTGAAGGCAAATCGTTCGGTAATACTTCACTGCCACTCGCCATCACGGTTAACCAGCGACAAATGTTTTCTAGCTGACGTACGTTGCCCGGCCAATTGAGTCGATTGAGAATTTCGACCGTCGACGGGTGCAAGGTTTTGGTTTCCACTCCAAGCTCATCTGCGGCGCGTACCAGAAAGTGTTGTGTGAGCTTTTCAATGTCTTGTTTGCGTTCACGAAGCGCAGGAATTTGTACGCGAATGACGTTCAAGCGGTGGAACAAGTCTTCACGAAAATCGCCTTGGTGTACCAGCTTTTCGAGGTTTTGGTGCGTGGCGGCGACAATACGTACATCGACACGAATCGGAGAGTGACCACCAACACGGTAGAACTGACCATCCGCCAACACGCGCAGTAAACGTGTCTGGATATCCAGCGGCATGTCACCGATTTCGTCCAAAAAGAGCGTGCCTCCGTTGGCTTGCTCGAAGCGGCCTTGACGAACACTGTTCGCGCCCGTAAATGCGCCTTTTTCGTGACCGAACAACTCAGACTCAATCAAGTCTTTTGGAATCGCGGCCATATTGAGAGCGATAAAAGGTTTGTTGGCGCGGGGGCTATGGCGGTGAAGGGCATGAGCAACCAGCTCTTTACCCGTACCGGACTCCCCGTTGATCAAAACGGAAATCGACGAGCGAGAAAGGCGGCCAATAGCGCGGAACACTTCCTGCATTGCTGGCGCTTCACCGATGATCTCTGGCGTGTCGGCCGGGGCATCTTCTGAAGACAATTGCTCGCGTTTGTTTTCATGGCTGTGGGCAATCGCACGTTCGACCAGCGTTAAGGTTTCATCGATATCAAACGGTTTTGGCAGATACTCGAACGCGCCTTTTTGATAGGCGTTAACGGCGGCATCTAAGTCGGAATGCGCGGTCATGATGATCACGGGCAAATCAGGGTAATCACGTTGCACTTGCTTGAGCAGTTCTAATCCGTCGATACCGGGCATGCGAATATCAGACACCAGTACGTCTGGCACTTCGCGCTCAAGCGCCATCAAAACGCTTTCCCCATCGGCATAGGTTTCGCATTTTATGTTGGCTGAGGAGAGTGTTTTCTCCATAACCCAGCG
>NZ_JAWPOM010000114.1:493-1343 GCF_033344285.1 Vibrio sp. 779(2023) | reverse complement strand
GATATGACGCAACGTATTGATATTCGCTTTAACAACGAGTTCAGCCGCGTTAGTGGTCATATCAACACGTTAGCGGACAGCTTGCACGACATTCTAGTGAAGCTAAATGAAGCATCAGAAAACTTAGCCTCGACCGCGACAACCAACGAACGAACGTCTTCTCAAGCGCAATCTAAGCTGAATGCACAACGTGAGCAGACCGCCAACGTGGCAACGGCTATGACCGAGATGTCTCACTCGGTTCAAGAAGTTGCGCAAAGCGCTCAAGGCTCTTTGGAAATGGTTCAACGTGTTGAGTCTGCATCCGAAGAAGGCCGAAATGTCATGAGTAGCAACATTTCGACCATCAATCAGCTAGAAACGCGCCTTCACGAGTCTGTGTCTGCCGTTTCTGAACTGCAAAAGATGAGTGGTCAAATTGGCTCAATTTTGGATGTCATCCGCAACATTGCTGAGCAAACCAACTTGTTGGCTCTCAATGCCGCGATTGAAGCGGCACGTGCAGGAGAGCAAGGACGCGGATTTGCCGTGGTAGCCGATGAGGTACGTGTGCTGGCATCGAAAACCACACAATCCACCACAGAAATCGAATCGATGATCAGCAATCTTCACTTTGTTACAGCGCCACCTTTGTATGGTGAAGCTTCACCAAAAACTTCTGCAATCAATGCGTTATCTCAGTCGTTTATGCACTGGGGATTTTTGGCTTGGGCGATTCTCGGTTGCCTTTCATCCATCGTCTTGATGCACCTGCACTACGACAAAGGCTTGCCACTTAAACCACGCACGTTGCTTTACCCAATCTTTGGCGACAAAGCGATTCATGGCTGGATTGGTAACCTGGCGGATG
>NZ_JAWPOM010000114.1:0-483 GCF_033344285.1 Vibrio sp. 779(2023) | reverse complement strand
GTGCAGCATCATCGCCGTTGCCGCTGGTACTATCGGCCCTATTGGCTTTCTTGGTTTGCAAATCAGCTACGCGCTGAACTCATTATTTGGCTTCCCAGATAACTTCATCACCCAAAGCATGGTGATTGTCGCTGCCATCGTGATGTACACGCTTTCGGCGCTAAGTGGCGTAAGCAAAGGCATCCAACTTGTGAGCCGTTACAACATCATCCTGTCGGTACTGCTGATCGGTTACATCCTGTTCTTTGGCCCAACGAGCTTTATTATTGATGGCTATGTGCAAGGCGTAGGCCGCATGGTGGATAACTTTTTCCCGATGGCGCTTTATCGCGGTGACACTGGCTGGTTAAGCTGGTGGACGGTGTTCTTCTGGGGTTGGTTTATTGGTTACGGGCCAATGATGGCAATCTTCATCGCACGTATTTCGCGTGGCCGTACAATTCGCCAATTGATTTTGTCCATCAGTATTGCTGCGCCGCTGAT
>NZ_JAWPOM010000113.1:0-1351 GCF_033344285.1 Vibrio sp. 779(2023) | reverse complement strand
GGGGGTGGCACTGGGCGCACTTTGAGCCGTTTTCTAATGGTATCCAAAAGGCGCGAACGCACGACACCAAACAGCTCTTGTTAAGACGGGTTTACCTTGACGATGCGATCGTCGTTTTTGTATCTACGACGTTAGACAACAAGTTTGAAATCGATGTTGTGCAGGAAAAGACTTGCAAACCGAACACCACAACTTGGGCATCCGTATCAGTGAATCGCCAGCGAATGGCGCATGTGCCAATGGTGTGTGATAGCGTCGGACAGAGTTATTTTTACCGTTACATAGGTAAGCATTTAGATTCGCTAGAATTTGGCGTTGATGAGTCTTTCATTACGGAAGATTTTGCCCATTGGCCAATCGCGGATATTAAAGTTGATCAGTTCAAACAGCAAAACGCTAAGTTTTTTGAAAAGCGTGGACAGAAGGTTGAACATCAGTGGTCACGTGATTAACGCTGTCATCTGAATCTAGATAAAAATAAAGCCCGCTAAACATGAGCGGGCTTTGTGTTTTAAGGTTTCTAACTCGTTTAAGTGCAGGCTTAACGGTTCTTTGTAGAGCTATGCTTTTACCGCATCAAGATCATCAGATTGAACTGAAGGGTTAAAGAACAATTTAGTTTCTGCCAGTACAACATGACGAAGCGCAATCAGACCAATAAGGTTAGGGATCGCCATCAAACCGTTTACGATATCTGCCAGAATCCAAATCATGTCTAGATGCAGGAACGCGCCTGAAGCCACTAGAGCAAGGAAGATAATCTTGTAAGGCAGAACCGCTTTTGTGCCCATTAGGAACACCACACAACGCTCACCGTAGTAGTTCCAACCAAGGATCGTTGTAAACGCAAAGAACATCAGACCGATAGACACCAGCATTGGGCCGAATGTTTCTGCGTTGAGACCAACAGCAAAGGCATGTGTTGTCATCGCGGCACCTGAAAAGTCACTTTGCCAAGCGCCAGTTAGGATCAGGGCTAGACCTGTCATGGTACAAATGATGATGGTATCGAAGAAGGTACCTGTCATCGAAATCAAACCTTGTTTAACACAAGAGTCTGTTTTCGCTGCTGCTGCGGCCATTGGCGCGCTACCCAAACCTGATTCGTTTGAGAATACACCACGCGCAATACCAGATTGGATTGCCAACATGATGCTAGCACCTAGGAAACCGCCCGTTGCTGCGGTAGACGTGAAAGCAGATACCAACACAAGTTCAACAGCATTTAGTAGTTGATCTGCGTTCATGATGATCACGCTAAGACACGCCAACACATAAAACAGCGCCATTGCTGGAACCACTTTACCTGCGACACTTGCGATAGATTTGATGCCACCTAGAGTTACAAATG
>NZ_JAWPOM010000112.1:0-1351 GCF_033344285.1 Vibrio sp. 779(2023) | reverse complement strand
GCAAAAGCCTTTAATGAAATGGCCAGCAACCTCAAAGCCTCATTTAAGGCGCTGCGCGATCAGCTAGTGTATGACTCATTAACTCGACTCTACAGCCGCCAAGGATTAATCGAAATCTGCGAAAACAAACCCAATTTGTGTCACGGTAGTTTGTTCTTATTGGGGATCAACAAATTTAGAGATATCAACGACAGTGTGGGACACCACAATGGTGATCAGCTGTTGGTTAGCATCGCAGAAAGGCTGAAGCAGCAATTCCCAGACAACACCATGCTGGCCCGAATTGGTGGCGATGAGTTCGCTCTGTTTATGCCAGATATGGATAAAGACGAAGACATCCGTTTAACAGAACGTCGCCTACAACAACTGTTCGCAGCACCATTTATGGTTGAAGGTGAAAGCGTGGTGATGAAGATCTCACTAGGGATTGTGCAAACCAAGCATGGTGAGAACATGCCGCTTTGGCTACGCAATGCCAGCATTGCTCTGAGCTACGCGAAGCAAGATCCACTGACGGGCATTTGTTACTACAGCCCAGAACTCGCGAGCGCATCGAAGTTTCGTACTCAGCTGCTCACGAAGATGCAAACGGGCATCGACAAGCGCGAATTTGTGCCTCATTATCAGCCGATCATCGATCTCGCGAGTGGTAACGTATGTGGCGCTGAAGCCCTAGCTCGCTGGAATAGCGAAAGCGGTATGATCTCACCATTAGATTTCATCCCAATCGCGGAGGAAAGCGGCATGATCAAAGCCATTGGCCAACAAATCTTGCTGCAAGCGTGCCGAGACACATACAAAGCCATCGAGAACAAACAGTGGCCGTCAGACTTCCAATTGCACGTGAACATTTCGGTCAATCAGCTCTCCTGCCCGGCATTTGTCGACACCGTGACACGAGTGCTGGATGTCACTAAGCTGCCCGCCAAAAACCTCACGTTAGAGATCACCGAGTCGCGCATTATTGATAGCGCACCAACGACTCTGGAAAACATGACGAAGTTGCGTGATATGGGCATTGGCATTGCCATTGATGATTTTGGTACGGGTTACTCTTCTCTTGGTTATCTGCATTCACTGCCGTTCACTTGCTTGAAGATCGATCGCACGTTCATCAATCAGCTCACCAAAGAGAACCTCGACAGCTCAGTAGTAGCCGCAGTGATCAATATCACCGCAGGATTAAAAACCAATGTCGTGGCAGAAGGTGTAGAAGACAGCACGCAAGCGCAACTGTTGCGTTCGCTGGGCTGCCATCAAGTCCAAGGTTTCTATTACAGTCGCCCAATTCCTCTGGATGAATGGCCAACACATTTGGTGAACATGAAGTAGAAAAGAGCGAGAATCGTTG
>NZ_JAWPOM010000111.1:1079-1353 GCF_033344285.1 Vibrio sp. 779(2023) | reverse complement strand
AAAAGAGTGGCTGCTTTCTGAGTTAGATAATCAACGTTAAATAGCTGGCGCTCATTCTCCCGGCGGAAATGAGGCGAAGATTAGTCAATTTTGCTATGTGTTAGTCGGAAAGGGAATTTCGTAACCTTATAACTCTGAATCATAATTATGTCTCAACGTAGAGCAGAAAGGCATAAGCTTCAGAATGGTGAAATCGGTTTTATTGATAGCAGTGGTATTACAAATTGGCATCGCAATTAGCAGTGAAGGGCTCACTCGCTCGTTAGCGGAATTG
>NZ_JAWPOM010000111.1:0-1069 GCF_033344285.1 Vibrio sp. 779(2023) | reverse complement strand
GAGTGACAAACAAGAGTCAACCTCCGACCAACGCGATAAGTCGACAACGATTATCTAAGTACTAGCCAGCTTAGTGACGTGGTGGAAATTAATACCCATAAAGTCACACCAAACAACAGCGGTTTAGGGCCCGAAGATTTCAGTTTCGAAATCGAAATACTACATCCTATCAAGAATAAGCACACCACCAGAGCTTGCTTCGCAATGGTAAAAATACCGTGATACACCACCTCAAATTGTGGGAAGAAATCACTAAAGGCGATGGCCGCGCAATACCAGAAAATGAAGTAAGGAATCACTAACTTTTTCGAACCGTTCTCTTTGTTCCCACGTGAGAAAATCACGGCGCTAATCAAAGCAACAGGAATGATCCACAAGGCTCGCGCCAGTTTGAGCGTGGTTGCAGTTGTCAGTGCCTCTTCACCGTAGGCAGAGGCAGCGCCAACAACAGACGAAGTATCATGAATCGCAATTGCCGCCCATGTCCCAAAGGTGTGTTGGTCTAGGTTTAACGCATGACCAATGACGGGGAAGATGAACAACGCTAGAGAGTTGAGTACAAAAACGGTAGCGAGTGCCAAACCTATTTGTTCATCTTTGGCTCTGATTGCTGGTGCGACCGCAGCAATTGCGCTGCCACCACATATCGCAGTTCCGGATGAAATGAGATACGCAGTCGTCGTTTCGAGTTTGATTACTTTGGCGATGAGTAAGCCAATGACGAGTGTGCCGACAATCGTAGCGATAATTAGCCCTATACCATCTGACGTGACAGACAATGCCTGTTCAAAATTGATACCAAACCCTAAACCGATAATAGAATAAGAAAGCAGTTTTTTGGTGAAAGAGGCGATGGGTAACTCAGTAGGAACTAAGCCAAAGCTGGCAAGTAAGAAGCCAATAACAAGTGCAATAGGGGATGACACAAAAGGAGTTAAGCAAAAAAGCAGTGCCAGTCCAAAGGGGATGTACTTTCTGTTCAAGATTTATGATTCATTGTCGTTAGTGAAAGCGAGAGTATATCGCACTGTATCTGGTCAGTTTGTCTTAATGATTTGAACACACGTTC
>NZ_JAWPOM010000110.1:0-1356 GCF_033344285.1 Vibrio sp. 779(2023) | reverse complement strand
GACAGCTTCAACCGTATAGGAAGTAAATGTGAGCTTTTTAAGCAATCTCTTTATAAATCGAGGTCAATATTACCCGTGTTGCACAGGTTTTCATCATCTAGCCAAGTGTTTTTGGGGCAAGCCATGGCCTAAAATGGGTAAGGTGGAGAAATGTTTGGCGCAAACCGGTGTATTCGGTAAACTTGCGCCACCAGAATAGTGAGAGATAAACACATGGCAAACACAGCAGCCGCATTGCACATTCTTGTTAAGCACAAAGAACAAGCTGAAGACATCATCAAGCAACTGAAAAAAGGCGCTAAATTCCAAACACTAGCGAAAAAATATTCAACTTGCCCGTCTGGCAAACGTGGTGGTGACCTCGGTGAGTTCCGTCGCGGTCAAATGGTGCCTCAATTCGACAAAGTTTGTTTTTCTGGTGAAGTGTTAACTCCGCACTTGGTCAAAACAAAATTTGGCTGGCATGTGGTCAAGGTTCTCTACAGAACATAGCCTCTACCCAGAGCTCATGAGCTGACTTTCGAGTTTCTCGAATGCCAGTACATACGAGCAGAAATCATGGTAAGCACGAATTGGCTTACCATGATTCACTTACTTCTTGTCCAAAATCATTCAGAGTCAGAAACTCTATTTAATTCCTTTCACACCATTACTTCTAATAGCTTCAAGCTGACTGTAAATAGACAACGTATCTCAATAGCAACCATTACGTTCCCCAAAAACTTAGTCTTTAACAAATATAAGTTGGAGCGATGACCGTTCTCCCTTTGACTTACCTTGAGAAAACAACTCATACAAGATCAACGCACACTAATGCATTGTTAAATTAATGTTTAATAAGTGAGAGTTTTGTTGCTCTTTTACTAATGTCTAATATTCCTACCCATAGCAACACATGCTTAATAAGTGCAAATCAATAAAGGTGCTCGATAGTAGCTAGGGTGTGGTCTCGTATTGGTCGAAGGTTTGTGTACCTCGCGAAACTCTAGTTGAGATGGTTCAGCTTTGAAACGTAAAAAAGGATAACTCAATGTCTGACTCAAGTAAGACTTTTTACAGGGATGTGCGCAAGAAACCACATGAATTTGAAAGCCGAGAAGACTTTCTAAACCATGATTTAACCGTTATGAGCTTTCGTCGCTGGGGTATTCATTTGCCATCGCGTGATTACAGTATTGAAATCGAAGATTGGGTACCAGCGTTAGCCGCCACCATAGGCAAAGTGGTTATGGTGACCGCCATGGTTGCGGCCTTTGCTGCTCAGTTTGGTTTATCTCCGGAGTTCGTTGCAGAAAACGTGCGTTACGAACTGCTTATTGCAGGTGCTCTGTTCGTTATCCTGTTTTCCGCCATCCT
>NZ_JAWPOM010000109.1:0-1356 GCF_033344285.1 Vibrio sp. 779(2023) | reverse complement strand
GCGGTATGAAAGTCGCAGTGGCTGTCGGTACTATGCTGATTGCTTTTGTGAGTGTGATTGCGATGGTGAACACAGGCCTAGAAAACCTAGGTGAAATGTTTGGTTTTGCTGGTGTAACACTGCAAGCGATTTTGGGTTACCTATTTGCACCACTAGCATGGTTGATTGGTGTGCCAAGCCACGAGATCCTAGCGGCTGGTTCTTACATTGGTCAGAAAGTTGTAATGAACGAATTTGTGGCGTTCATCGACTTCGTGCAGCACAAAGCGACACTGTCTGAGCACACTCAAGTGATCATCACATTCGCTCTATGTGGTTTCGCGAACATCGGTTCGATTGCGATTCAGCTAGGTTCTATCGGTGTGATGGCACCTGAACGTCGTAAAGATGTAGCAAGCATGGGTCTTAAAGCGGTAGCGGCTGGTACGCTAGCGAACCTAATGAGCGCATGTCTAGCAGGTATCTTTATCTCGCTTTAATATGATTGAGCAATAAATGAAAACCCGCCGATGTGGCGGGTTTTTTTATGGTGTTGGGAACGTCGTGTGAGTCAGTGTAAGAGCATTCCCGAACCATGTTTATTCGATGTTATTTGGGGGATTTAGGTACTAACCCATAAGGGATCGATTTGAATACTTTCGGGTGCGCTTGATATGTTGGTGCCTTGTGCACACCTTTCCAATCTAAAAGCATAATCGCGAGCACATTGCGATGTTCCCCATACTTTAGATCAAAGTCACCATCAACGGATGGGATCATCCCTTGTTCGGTGCTGATGGCATCTCGAATCGCTTGGCGTGTTTTCTCAACGACGGGATCGTGGTCAAGGCCAGCCAGTAAAAATGAAATACCTACTTCGGCAATGATGTCTTCTTTTGCACGCAATAAAATCGTGTCGATGTTGTCGCGGAAGTAATCATAAATCCATTGATGATCCGCTTCATTCACGCGCTTTTGATAATACTGAGAGTCGGCAAAGATGATGTGCGTCATGCCATAGATTTTGTTGCCGTATTGCTGAGCAGAGAGCTTTTTATCATTGTCGTCGGGGTAGGTCGCTCGGAATGCTTCAATGAACGCGTTCACCACATCTTGTTCACCCAGTTGACGCAGCCAATAGACCTGATTTGCCAACTGCGCCGCCCATGCTTCAATCATCTCTTTATCGGTGGCGTAGCGAGTAAAATCGTAACGACGAATGATTTCTCGCAGTGTTTTATCTTGTTGGTGCTTTAAGCCGTACTCATCTGCTCTCGCCATCGCGCCGAGTAAATCGACGCCAAGATACAAATACTCAGGGTGATGTTTTGTTACGGTATAACGACGTTGGCTGCGTTCGTCCTCTTTTTCTTGGTA
>NZ_JAWPOM010000108.1:0-1357 GCF_033344285.1 Vibrio sp. 779(2023) | reverse complement strand
CGTTTTCACTAATTTATTTTAGTAAAACTTTTACTAATATCTTTCTCAGATTATTCATAAGCATTTTTCACAATACATCGGCCGTTGTTTTTGCACTGATGTTGAGCCGCGATGAAACCAATCCGCACTCCAACATAAGCGCACCAAGCCGAGGGGAGATCAAAACGTGAACAATTGGGAAAACTTCCAACACTTACACGAGAATCGTATGGCACCACGTGCGTACTTTTTCTCCTACGACTCTGTTCAGAGCGCACAAACCTTTCAACGTGAACTGAGTCGCCGATTTATGTTTCTCAGCGGCCAATGGACATTCCGTTATTTCACCAACCCAATGTTGGTACCTGATGAGTTTTACTCACAAACAATGAACGACTGGGGACACATTACCGTCCCAAACATGTGGCAAATGGAAGGCCACGGCGATCTGCAATACACCGATGAAGGCTTCCCATTCCCGATCGACGTCCCGTTTGTACCAACCGACAACCCAACGGGCGCTTATCAACGCACATTTACACGTGGTCCACAGTTGGATAACCAACAAACCATCATCAAGTGCGATGGCGTGGAAACCTACTTTGGGGGGTACGTAAACGGCGAGTACGTCGGCTTTAGCAAAGGCAGCCGTCTTACTGCGGAGTTCGACATTTCCAAGTTCGTCCAACAAGGCGAAAACTTGCTGTCTGTACGCGTGATGCAGTGGGCCGATTCCACTTACATTGAAGACCAAGACATGTGGTGGACGGCAGGGATCTTCCGCGATGCTTACCTTGTGGGCAAAGAGCAGGTTCACGTCCAAGATCTCACCATTCGTACCGATTTCGCCGACGATTACCAAAGTGCGACGCTCAGTGCTCAAATCGAATTGGAAAACCTTTCCACCGCTATCGCGTCTGGCTATACGCTGGAATACGCGCTGCATGACAAAGGCACTGTCGTAGCCAGTGGTCAATGCGATTCACTGACTATCCAAAACCACCACTCAACAAGCTTTGCGATTGATATGGTGAACCCAACGCATTGGACGGCTGAAAATCCTTACCTTTACCACTTGTTCATCACCTTAAAAGATCACCAAGGCAACGTAGTGGAAGTGATCCCACAACGCGTGGGTTTCCGTGACATCAAAGTGCGTGACGGCCTGTTCTACATCAACAACCAATACGTGATGCTGCATGGTGTCAACCGTCATGACAACGACCACCTAAAAGGTCGCGCAGTGGGCATGGACCGCGTGGAAAAAGATCTGATTTTGATGAAGCAACACAACATCAACTCAGTTCGCACCGCGCACTACCCGAACGACCCACGCTTCTACGAGTTGTGTGATATTTACGGCCTGTTTGTGATGGCA
>NZ_JAWPOM010000010.1:72617-183170 GCF_033344285.1 Vibrio sp. 779(2023) | reverse complement strand
TGAGTAGTTTTACAGGCAAAGCCGAAACGGATGATAACCACCTACTGAAGTAGGTGGTTTAGGGCTGAAAATAAAAACAAAAAAACCGCAGGCCTAAGGCACTGCGGTTTTCGTTTATCCAACTTGTCAGCGCTTAGCTGTCGTCTTCCGTGAAGTTCGTTGGTAATTGCTTTTTCATTTCGTTCCAGATCAACGCACTTTCCATACCATAATGACGAATCACTACTGGTAGTTGCTCACGCTGGCCACTTTCACAAGTTTCGAGCAATTGATGGTAAAACTTCAGAGCTAGCTCACGAGAAGCTGGATTTGAGAAGTAGTAGCTACCGACACGATCGTAGAGCTTCTTCAAACCATTAAAGATCAAACCGTAAATTTGATTTCCTGAATGGAATGCTAGGCGCTGGAAAAGCATATAATCGTAAAAGTTGAACGTTTTAGCAATCAAGATTTCTTGACGCTTCGCTTCATCTTTCTCGTTATCTTCTTTCACATTCTGCAGAACTTTTTCAGCATACGGCGAAGAAGCGATGAATTCGTCCCAGGAAGCCGCATTCATTAAAGATTCACAAGATTCGATTACGTTCTTAATTGTACGCTCAGAGCTCTCTTTGTTCGCTTTAAATGCATAGCGCATAAAGATAGGACTGATGTTAGTACGTGCCGCAAGCAGATCTTCTACAATGTTTGTCGCATTATCAACGTCTAGCGTCATTAAAGTATCCAAAATATGCAGACCAGAGGTCTCCATAAATTGGTTAACTTTCGTAGGTTTGCCGTGCTGGATAGTCAGCCATCCATCACGGGCTAGTCGTTGAAGAACCTCTCTTAAAGTCGTTCGAGTAACACCAATCAGTTCGGACAGCTCGCGCTCAGCAGGTAAAATTGAGCCTGGAGGAAAACGGCCGTTCCAAATGCTCTCGATAATATATTTTTCTGCGAATCCCGCAGGGCTTTTCGCCTTTATGACCATTCTACTTTTTATCCAATATTGATTTCTGAGGGTCGATACTACTCATCATACCACTACTTAGCGGTTTGAGAAAATTTACGATCAATAGTGGAAACGACTCCATAACATAGAGTTAATACTCTATATGTTGTGTCAATTTAAGAGGCTCTAACATGCGAGCGAAAGCAGTAAAATATGAATTTTCATTTAATTAAACAGCTCACAAATCTCGGAGAAATAAAGACAACCGTGTCACATTTTTATATTCAAAATATGAAAAATTACTTTGTATATCACAGTTAATATTCTTTCTTAATTTGCCTTTTCTCGTCACTGACCGTCATTTAAAATCCAAGAGGATTTTTTTAAGACTTTCATGGTATAGTAACGCCGTTTTGATCGCGTTATTACATTTAAAAAGTCATTTTAGTCGGTAGCATCACGTTTTGTTATTGACTAATAAATGCCTGAGTGTAGAGTTTGCGGTCGAAAGTGAGCGGTGCTTGAGTTCAGGGGAAGTAACTTGGCAAGACTACAATAAACAAAGGATTGTTGTTTTACTAAGTTATTGTTTTTAAAGACTAGTTAATAAGTCTAACAAACAGATACTTAAGCACTATTGTAGTGTCTATTCATAATTTTGTTATAAAGAGAATTATCATGCCGATATCGCTCGGAAACGCTTTTATCAAGAACTTCCTTGGTAAAGCGCCTGATTGGTACAAAGTTGCCATTATAGCCTTCTTAATAATTAACCCGATTGTATTCTTCCTAATAAACCCATTTGTAGCTGGATGGTTGTTGGTCGCTGAATTTATTTTCACGCTAGCAATGGCATTAAAATGCTACCCATTACAACCTGGCGGTTTACTTGCTATTGAAGCCATTGCTATCGGCATGACTAGCCCTGCGCAAGTTAAGCACGAATTAGTAGCAAATATCGAAGTACTGCTACTTCTAGTATTTATGGTTGCGGGCATCTACTTCATGAAGCAGCTATTGCTGTTCATTTTTACCAAAATTTTACTTGGCATTCGCTCTAAAACCCTACTATCACTCGCGTTCTGCTTTGCTGCGGCATTTTTGTCTGCATTTTTGGATGCCTTGACGGTTATCGCCGTTGTTATCAGCGTGGCGATCGGCTTTTACTCTATCTATCACAAAGTAGCGTCTGGTAACCCTATCGGTGACCATGACCATACACAAGATGACACGATCACTGAACTAACGCGTGATGACTTAGAAAACTATCGTGCCTTTTTGCGCTCTTTGTTGATGCATGCTGGTGTAGGTACTGCCTTAGGTGGCGTAACCACGATGGTTGGTGAACCTCAAAACTTAATTATTGCAGACCAAGCGGGTTGGTTATTTGGTGAATTCCTAATCCGTATGTCTCCAGTGACACTACCTGTATTTTTCTGTGGTCTCATCACTTGTGCTTTAGTTGAAAAGCTTAAAGTGTTTGGCTACGGCGCGAAGCTTCCTAATAACGTTCGTCAGATCCTCGTCGATTTTGACCGTGAAGAGCGTAAAACGCGAACAAATCAAGATGTCGCAAAACTCTGGGTTCAAGGTCTTATTGCGGTTTGGTTGATCGTTGCACTCGCTTTGCACTTAGCGGCTGTCGGCTTAATTGGCCTTTCTGTGATCATTTTAGCGACCGCATTTACTGGTGTCATTGAAGAGCACTCCATGGGGAAAGCGTTTGAAGAGGCCCTGCCCTTCACTGCACTGCTTGCTGTATTTTTCTCGATCGTTGCTGTAATCATTGATCAAGAGCTGTTTAAACCAGTCATCGATGCGGTGCTTGCCGTTGAAGATAAAGGTACTCAGCTAGCTCTGTTCTATGTGGCGAATGGCTTGTTATCTATGGTGTCGGATAACGTGTTCGTTGGTACGGTTTACATCAATGAAGTAAAAACTGCACTCATTGAGGGCCTCATTACTCGTGATCAGTTCGACTTACTGGCGGTGGCAATCAATACTGGTACTAACCTGCCTTCTGTTGCAACGCCAAACGGTCAAGCGGCATTCCTATTCTTACTCACATCGGCTCTCGCTCCATTAATTCGTCTGTCTTACGGTCGAATGGTTATCATGGCGCTGCCTTACACCGTCGTTCTTGCGATTGTCGGT
Source organism: Vibrio sp. 779(2023) (assembly GCF_033344285.1). Classification (NCBI taxonomy): domain Bacteria; kingdom Pseudomonadati; phylum Pseudomonadota; class Gammaproteobacteria; order Vibrionales; family Vibrionaceae; genus Vibrio; species Vibrio sp. 779(2023). The sequence goes on along the minus strand of NZ_JAWPOM010000010.1, from coordinate 180,082 downwards.
CTAATGGGAATCATGTTCTTCCTAGAGCCTGCAACAGCTTCTTTCTACGAAGCTGGTTGGATTTTACCTCATAGTGGTGATCTGACTCCCGTAGTATCCGGTGGTCACTAAAATTTGAGTTGATTAGGAAACTTATCCACGATAAAAAGCTCTGAGTATTCAGAGCTTTTTCTATTTCAGACAGGAACAAAAACGTGACTATTTTAAATTCACTTAACCAGTTTTCAAAGGGACGTTTATCGTGGCTACTGCTTCTGCTATTCGTCGTTTTCTTTGAAGCATGTGCCCTCTATTTTCAGCACGTCATGATGCTTGCACCATGTGTCATGTGTATTTATGAAAGAGTCGCGATGATGGGAGTGGGCGTCGCTGCAATGGTTGGTATATTGGCACCCAAGAACCCAATTTTCCGCTGGCTAGGTTTGATAGGCTGGGGATTAAGTGCTTACAAGGGTTTGTTACTTGCGATGCAGCACGTTGACTACCAGTTTAATCCATCACCATTCGCGACTTGCGATTTATTCGTCACATTCCCTAGCTGGGCTCCGCTCAATCAGTGGGTTCCTTGGATGTTTGAAGCATATGGTGATTGCTCTAAGGTTGTATGGCAGTTCCTTGATTTATCAATGCCACAATGGTTAGTCGTAATTTTTGCAGGCAATTTAATCGCTTTGGCATTAATTGTAATTGCACAATTCTTCCCTGCAAAACGCGTTAATCCAATTCGTTAATCCTACTGACGCGTAAAAATTAACAAAAAGCCGACCATCTGGTCGGCTTTTTGTTAAGTGGATAGCGCGGCGATTCGATTTAGCCGCGTGATTGACCACAGCACTGCTTGAATTTTTTTCCGCTCTCACAAGGACAGGGATCATTGCGCCCGATACCTTTGAATGGGTTTAGGCTTTGAGCTTTATTGCCTACCATCAACTCATCCGCGCCCAGCGCGACTTCACCGACCATTAAATCAAGCTGATCGACTAAATCTGTCAGGGCCGGTGGCGTTTCAATACCTGCGTCGCGCATCTGTTGCTGCGTTGCTGGCTCATCGATAGCCAGCATCAAAGTGGTCAGTAATGCTTGCAGCATACGCTGTAACCCATCATTGAGCTCAACGTCTTGCCATTGTTCTTCAATCATTGGCCAAACAGACATAAAGCCTTCGGCAAAATCAGCAAGTTGTTCAGGTTCTTTGCCTGTTAGCTCTAGCACGGAATATTCGTTTCGTTGAATTCGGTTATGCTGCTTGTGAATTTGCTCTTCCACAGCTGGTTGAATCGCTTTGAATCCCTCACCTAATAGCGGCTCTAACCACTTTTCAGGAGCGAGTGGTTTTGTCGTCAGATTCGCAGCTAACACTGCGCCTTCGATAAATAGGCAAGATTCATCGACGTGAACTTCACCTTTTTCAATCAATGTGTATTGCATGACATCTGGTTTCCCATAAATTTGGCGGCATTATACCTCAGAGCTCAAAAGCACGTAACCTAACGTTGTGTGTTTGACTGCACTGGGCGCTTCGACTCTTTTAATGACAAACTTAACTTACATCGCTACAATCGCCCTCCTTTTTACCACCAAACTGTATTAGGCAAGCTATGCGAGTTGTACTAGGCCCAATGGAAGGCGTTTTAGATCATTTGATGCGCCAAATCCTGACCGAGATAAACGACTATGACCTGTGTGTTACGGAGTTTGTTCGCGTAATCGACCAGCTATTACCCGATCATGTATTTCACCGTTTATGCCCGGAGCTGTTGCAAGGTTCTCAGACTGCATCTGGTGTGCCAGTACATGTGCAATTGTTGGGACAAGAACCAAACTGGATGGCTGAGAACGCAATTAAAGCGGCAAATCTTGGCGCCAGAGGTATTGATATAAACTTTGGTTGCCCAGCCAAAATGGTCAACAAAAGTAAAGGTGGAGCAGCGCTACTCCAACATCCAGAGCTCATTCACCGTGTTGTTAAAGCTTGTCGAGAAGCCGTTCCAGAAGCCATTCCCGTAACTGCAAAAATTCGTCTTGGCTGGGAGAACCCTGAAGATTGCTTTGAAATTGTCGATGCCATTCAGTCTGCTGGCGCAAATGAATTGACCGTACACGCACGTACTAAACAAGGTGGTTATAAAGCTTCTGAGATAAAATGGGATTACATCAACCAAATTCGCGAACGTTTCGATATCCCACTGATAGCGAATGGTGAAATTTGGAATTATGAAGACGGTCAACGTTGCATTGAAACGACTGCCGTTAACTCTTTGATGGTGTGCCGAGGCGCTTTCAATATCCCTAACTTAGGCAATATGGTAAAACATAACCACCAGCCAATGTCATGGCCCGAGGTGGTTGAGTTGCTCATCTATTATTCCAAGTTTGAGATGAAAGGCGATAAAGGCTTGTATTACCCAAACCGCGTAAAACAATGGTTCTCTTACTTACGTCAGGCTTATCCTGAAGCAAAAGACCTATTTAGAGAAATCAGAACGTTCAACAAAGCCGCACCAATTGTTGAGCATATTCAACGCTACCGCGATGACTTAAACTCTCAGGTTGCATAATTCCCTAACACAAAAAAGGACGAATATCTCGTCCTTTTTTGTACCTAAATCCTAGTAACAGATCTTATTTTTGCCGGTACTTTTGGCTTGATATAACTTTTCATCCGCCGCTTTAAACAATTCATCAAAGTTTTCTACTCGGCTCTCTTTACTAAACACCACACCGCCAGAGATCGTAAAGCCTTCTTTCGTTACGCGTATCGAGCGCTCATCTATGGCTTTTTTTACTCTGTCTAAAATGAGTTTAATGCCTTCTGAATCTTCGTCATAAATCGCTAAAACGAACTCTTCGCCACCAAACCTTGAGGCAACATCGGTATGGCGAATATTTTCACGTATACATTTTGCAACAAGCTGAATTGCAGAATCACCGACATCATGACCATAGGTGTCGTTGATCTTCTTGAAGTTATCAATATCGAACACTGCTAAAGCAACCTGTTTTTTTGTCATCTTATTACGCCACACGGTTTGCATACCTCGACGATTCAATAAACTGGTCATTGGGTCTCTTGCTGCCAGTTCTTTAAAGTAACGTCGCTCGCTATGCATATTCACATAGAACAAGACGACGGTACTCAGCACGTAAATAAACAGTGCGACAATAAGGCTGTATTTTTCAAAAACCGCTAGGTTCTTAGCTTCATCCCAAAGGTTGTACTCGTAGTACATGCTGTGATTCGCACTCAATCGCTCTAATTCGACTGGTTTGATTCGTGTACTGTTTGAAGGAATGGATTGTAAATTGGAAACCAAATGAAACTGACCAACAAGACCTAGCGACGAAGCCATGAGCGTATTGATGTCAAAATCAATAGACAAAACACCTTGATGTTCTCCTTTCTCATAGACGGGTACCGTCATACTAATGACTTGACCTTCCATCGAGTCCAACACAGGCCCTGGTCCAGCCAAGGTAATGTTCACTTTATCTTGCGCGGTTTTTTGCCAAAAAGGTCGGGCTTTTAGCGTTGACAAAAGTTCTCTCGTGAAATTTTTTGCGTAGGTATCGGGTGAGGAGATAACGTAACCGCGTTTGTCAATGTAATGGATTCCAACAATGTGCGATTCAATATCGTGCAGAAATGACAATGACGGCGCAAAACCCGCCTTTTGTTCAGCTAACTGGTTAATCGTTGAACCTTGCTGGCATAAGCTTTCATCCCCTACGATCATATAATCAAGGTCAACCGCAGGTAACCCTTCACTATAAACACTTTCGAGTAATAACACATCTATAGGCCAAAGATAACAAAGCCCTTCTTTGACTAAAGAATTATGTTCTTCAAACAGTGGGTTAGCGTAATTGGTATAGTTGGTGAAGCTGTAATCTAAAGCCGTGAGTACTTTAATACCGCGAGACATTGCACGCTCGATACGCGAATACTCAGAATCGATATAGCGGTTAACCGCATCATAGTAATTTTTCGTTGTCACGAGTAAAACCACTACAAATAACGCCAGAGGAAAAAAGATGACAAATGAGAGGCTAAATCGCCTTTGGTTTACCATTGAGTACCATGCATATGAAAGGTCAATAGTCTCTTATGACTGCTATTAAATTGATACTCGTTATCTGGTGACGCATGCAATGCAGCACCAGATAACAAGAGACCAAACAAATGTGTGCGCGCTGTTTGAGACCGTTTATATATTAAAGGAGTTTAATCAATATAGAGTGTGGTGTCACTTTAGTCGCCATAATTTGCAGCTCTGTGCCGACATATTGACAGAGATATGACCTTTATAATCAACCTGTTCTGTGTCATCTAACAACGATATAACTTGGCTAACCTCCAAGCCCAGTTGCCACATAGGTAAATCGATTGAACATTCATTACCACTGAGATTAATCATAACAACGACTGCTTCACGACCCAGTACACGTGCGTACGCCAACTGATTGTTAGTGCAATGCAGCCATTGAATACAGCCCGACTGTAAAGGCTTACATTGTTTACGTATCTTGATCCATTGTTGGTAAAGCGATAGCCATTGTGAACTTTCAATTTCATTCCAAGGAAAACAACGACGATTATCCGGGTCTAGCCCTCCTTCTAGACCGACTTCACTCCCATAGTAAATACAAGGCGTGCCAACGTAAGTCATAAGCATTGCTAGCGCGATGTTCATTTTACGCTTATCACCATCAACCAATGTGATAAACCGAGCAGTATCGTGACTATCGAGTTGATTTAGCTGCGATAGCTGATTAGAAAATGGGATTTTTGCTCTGGCTTCGTCCAACCATGCTTTAAACTCCAAACCATCAATGTTGATTGGATCGTACATAATATCTTGTCGTGCGATAAAAGCTCGGACTGGATGAGCAAAACCGTAGTAGTTCATCGCCCCATCTTCTTGATCACCTTGCAACCACTGCGTTGCTTCAAAAAAGTGCTCACCTAACACATAAGCATTCGGGTTTACTGACTTAGTTGCATGACGAAACGCTTCAACATAACGAGCATTGTTTTTTGCTCCCTCTCCTTCGCCAAGCATATGAATGACATCAAACCGCCAGCCATCAACCAAGTACGGTGGCTTCAGCCAATACTTGATGACAGAATCTTCACTTTGGTAGATGTAGTCGCGCACCTGTTCATTTTCGAAGTTCAGAACCGGTAAGTTACCAATGCCTTTCCAACCAATGTAGTGATTGGTTTCGCCTTCGAAAAAGTAGTAATCACGGAGCTTTGACTGCGGATTGCCATATGCTCCTTCTCCTTTTTGTTGGATATCAAACCAAGGATGATGCACTGACGTGTGGTTAAACACCGCGTCTAAGACAATCTTCATATTCTTACCACGGATTTTCTCACACAGTTCAGCAAACTGATCGTTGGTGCCGAACATAGGGTCAACAGTGAAGTAATCAGTGGTGTCGTATTTATGATTACTTGGTGAAGAAAAGATCGGATTAAAATAAAGCGCAGTAACGCCGAGCTGTTCAAGATAGTCCAACTTTTGCTCCACACCTTTGAGGTCGCCGCCAAAGAATTCACGTGCCCCGGTATTTTGGTGAGAGCCTACCGCGTCTCCCCACGCCTTGACGACCGATGCAGAATCATACTGAACATAAGCGTGGCGAATATCAGACTCACTTTTACTAGCAGAAAAACGGTCAGGAAAGATTTGATAGAAAACTTGCTCTTGGACCCAGCTTGGTGGTTGATGCTCTACATTCAACTTAAAGTGGAACTCTTTGGGTGGAATACGCTTTTGTACGCCTCGTGCATCGAGCCAGTATTGCTGTCCGTCTTTGAGGAGCTTAAACACATAATGTGTGACATCTCGATCTTGATTTGGTCGAAACGATGCCTCCCATAGTAATAATTCACCAGCTGTTCCTACTTGAGCCATATCGACCAGATATTCTTCATTGTCCGGCTCAATACGCACATAGACGGAATCAAAATCCAATGTCTCGGTTTTCAGTCTGACTGTAACTTGCTCGTCATTAAAAGCTAAACCATCAATAGTTTGACTATGAAAAATAAATGGCAGGTTCATTATGGGCACTCCTCGTCATCGGATATGCCACTATGTTATTGAAGAATTAGAGACAAGAAATCCTCCCTGCGAGTTGACATATCAGCCAATTTTCGCAAGGAGGATCACACTTAGTAGGCGTAGTGACTTGTCGGATACCGCTTAGTTCAACAAAAGACTGTCATCTGCCAGCTCTTCACCACGCACTTTGGAGAACATATCCAACAAGTCTGGTACTTGCATGTTAGCGCGCTGCTCTCCAGCCACATCAAGCACAATTTCACCTTGGTGAAGCATTACGGTCCTATCGCCACATGCTAATGCGTCTTTCATCGAATGCGTCACCATCATCACGGTTAAATCGAACTCATCGACAATACGTTTAGTTAAGTCGATAACAAACGCCGCCATACGAGGATCAAGCGCAGCCGTGTGTTCATCAAGCAACAACAACTTACTCTCCGATAACGTCGCCATCACAAGGCTAACGGCTTGTCGTTGTCCACCAGACAGCAACCCAATGCTATCGCCCAAGCGGTCTTCTAAACCAAGACCGAGGATGCTAATTCGCTCTTGGAACAGCTTGCGACGTTTGGTAGAGAGCGCCAACCCCCAGCTGCGTTTTTTACCACGCATGTGCGCGAGAGCCATGTTCTCTTCTATCGTCAGTTCACCACAAGTCCCGGCCAATGGATCTTGAAACACTCGGGCGCATTGCGTTGCACGTTGGGCAACCGTCTGCTTGGTGACGTCTTTGCCATCAATGATCACCTGACCACCTATCATCGGCGTCTCACCTGTCACCGCACCAAGCAACGTCGATTTTCCTGCGCCATTAGAACCAATCACGGTAAGAAATTGATGCTCTGGAACCTCTAAAGAGACGCCTTTCAATGCACGATTTTCCAAAATCGTCCCAGGGTTGAACGTGACCTGAATATTATTTAGTTCGATCATAATGCCTCCCCAGAACCATTTTTTGATGCCGCTTGTTTAGCATCAGTAACGCGTTGTTTCGCTCTCATGCTCTGTTTTAGCTTTGGAGCAATAAGCGCCACAGCCACCAATACTGCGGTAACCAGGTTGAGGTCTGAAGCTTGTAAACCAAACATGCCAGAGCTCAAAGCGAAAGCCACTGCAAGGCGATAAAGTACCGAACCGATGATGACAGCAAATACCGCAACCCAAATTTTTCGCCCCGGAATGAGGGTCTGGCCCAAAATCACAGCAGCCAAACCAACCACAATGGTGCCCACGCCAGAGGTCACATCTGCAAAGCTGTTCGTTTGTGCAAACAACGCGCCTGCGAATCCGACAAAACCGTTAGATAAAGCCAAGCCAAAGTAGGTATAAAAGCCAGTGCTCGCCCCTTGCGCAGAAACCATACGCGCATTCACACCCGTGGCTCGTAAACCAAGACCAAAGTCGCTGTTCAGCAGGCGAATGACAAAGAAAGCGGAAAGAAGAACTAAGACCCCAACAACCAGAGGGCGAATAAACATCGCATCGCCCAATGCTTCAAACGGAGTGAGAATCATATCCTCTCCAAGCAACGCCATATTAGGTTTGCCCATAATACGAATATTAATTGAAAATGCAGCGATCATGGTAAGAATGGAAGCTAACAGGTGTAAAATACCACACCGAACAGCCAGAAAAGCGGTTACCCACCCCGTCATACTACCAGCTATCATCGCCATTATTGTCGCAAGCCAAGGATTAATACCTGCGACAATCGCCGTTGCAGCCACCGCAGCTCCCATTGGAAAGCTGCCATCCACACTCAAATCGGGGAAGTCGAGAACACGGAACGTAAGATACACACCCAGAGCGACTAGGCCATAAATCAAGCCAATTTCGAGTGCACCAAAAAAAGCAAATGCAGACATAACTGCTCCTTTCTGCATGCTCAGGCTGGCTAATACCAACCTGAACGTAAGACTTCTAACGTATACTCCCCTTCTTCTCTAGCAGAATGCTCTACACGAGAAGTCTGGCGAGTATCAATTTTGGGGCAAGCCTCTACCAACCAGCGTGACGGTCTTTACCCCAAAAGAACGTTACTTATTGCATGCTTGTCGCACGTTCAACCACAGAACTTGGCAGCTTGATACCGAGCTTAGATGCTGCGCTTTCATTAATTACAAGGTCAGAACCCGTCGCGACTTTTACATCCAGCTTGCCTGGTTCTTGACCATCAAGAATCGCCGCCACATAATCCGCGGTTTGTACACCAACCTGGTAGTAGTCAAAACCTAAGCCTGCAATTGCACCCTTTTCGACATACGACGTCGCGCCACCAAATACAGGTTTCTTCGCTTGATTCGCTGCCACAATCATCCCTTCAATCGCACTTGCAACTGTATTGTCTGTTGGGGCGTAAAGAATGTCTGATTTCGCTGCAATCGCTTGAGTCGCAGACTGAACATCAGCACTTTTTAGTGCGGTCGCTTCAACCACTTGTATGCCTTTTGCTTTTGCGCTTTCTTTTAGTAATTCAACTAAAGTCACGGCATTAGCTTCACCGGGATTAAATACAACCCCGATGCTTTTCACCTGAGGAAGAATTTCTTGGATGAGATCGACATGCTGAGCAACGGGTGAAAGATCAGACAGGCCAGTTACGTTTTTACCTGGTTGTTCCATCGACTTAACCAATTTCGCACCAACCGGATCTGTTACCGCAGTAAAGACAACAGGAATAGAGCGAGTAGCCGACACCAAAGCTTGTGCCGAAGGTGTCGCGATGCCAACTAACACATCAGGATTTTCGCCGACGTACTGACGGGCAATTTGCACCGCAATCGCTGGATTACCCTGTGCGGTCTTATAATCAAATTCTAGATTTTTGCCTTCTTCGTAGCCTTTCGCTTTCAAACCATCAAGTAACCCTTGGCGCGTCGCGTCTAACGCCGGGTGTTCGACAATCTGTGAAACTGCGACAGTTGCAGTGGCGGCCAGTACATTGGTAGAAGAGAAAATAGCAGTAGCTGATAGAACGGCAGTGGCTAATAAACGTTTCGTTTTCATCATAACTCCTTGATGTGACTTCGTCCTTGTTTCACGAGCTTTCAATATGTGTATCGACTTGTGAATTCAAATGTTTGAAGGCGGTATTGTTGTGTTCATATAACTGTGCACTTCTTGCGCATCTTGTTTTTATTATTACTACTAAGTCTTAGTAAAGAAAAGAAAGATTTAACACTAAAGCAACATTTGTGATCGGGGGGACTTCTTCATCCGGAAAGAATCTTTGGTAAACAAAGCTTCGCTCGCTTCATCAACGACCGTCAAAGTAGGTAATAGAGGCAGGATCAAAAATGGAGCGGCCAGTGCACACTCCATTTCAAACAATTTAAATTAGAACCAACGCTCTAATGACGATTTATCGAGCTGGCGAAACGCTCGGTTCAATATTATCGCAAGCTCTTTGTAACGAGGGCGAGCTTTGACAGGCTCTAATGCAAAACCTGTTTCCACAATTTTTTGATGCAACTCCCGATACCAAGAGGCCAAAGAAGGCGGCAATTTCGTGTTGGATCGAGCACCAAGCCACCAAATGCCTTGAAGTGGCAAGCTAATCGCAAACAAGGCGACAACAATGGATTGAGGTAACGCGTGGTAATTGTTGAATGCCATTTGAGTGAGTACGCTGATCGCAGCAACGGCCGGCATGACTTTAATGCCAAAGCGAGTCGCCTTAATGATACGCTGTTCCGGAAATATGGCGCTTAGCTCTTTACGAACCGGCCAGATCTCCATGTAATTCTGGCCATCTTTCAGGCTATGGATCAATCCGACTTTATTACTCATACCGTTCTCTCACTAAAAAATAGTTGAACATTTCAACTGAAGGTACAAAAAATTGATGAAAGTTAATATTCTTTCAAATTTTTTTTGTTATCATTGCTTATTATCGCTATCCTTTGCAGACCCTCAATCTCATTGTTGCTGTTATTTACAATTTAAGCAACTCCGAGATATCTATCTGCACGGATCGCATCATAGTGATGGAAGGGTTCATCACTATTTCTTTATATGGAATTAGAACAATTTTTGACCAGGATTAGTACGCAGCCTTCTGGGTATCGGCTATTCTTGTGATTAATTTTTCATTCTTTAACTGATTTTTTTATCAGACGAATAACAGGTAGTCATACATGTCTAAGCTAGTTTTAGTTTTAAACTGCGGTAGTTCTTCTCTTAAATTTGCCGTTGTTGATGCCGAGAACGGCGACGAGCACTTGTCAGGTCTTGCTGAGTGTCTTCACCTTCCTGAAGCTCGCATCAAGTGGAAACTTGATGGCAAGCACGAAGCTCAACTAGGCAATGGTGCAGCTCACGAAGAAGCACTAGCGTTTATGGTAGAAACTATTCTTGCTTCTAAGCCAGAGCTTAAAGCTAACCTAGGCGCAATCGGTCACCGTATCGTTCACGGCGGCGAGCAGTTCACTCAATCTGCACTAATTACTGATGAAGTTCTAAAAGGTATTCAAGACGCTGCAACATTTGCACCTCTTCATAACCCTGCTCACATCATCGGTATCGAAGCGGCTAAGAAAAACTTCCCAGAGCTGAAAAACGTTGCTGTATTTGACACTGCGTTCCACCAAACTATGCCTGAAGAGTCTTACCTATACGCTCTTCCATACAACCTATACAAAGAACACGGTATCCGTCGTTACGGCATGCACGGTACTTCTCACTTGTTCATCACTCGTGAAGTTGCAGGCCTACTAAACAAACCAGTTGAAGAAGTAAACATCATCAACTGTCACCTAGGTAACGGCGCATCTGTATGTGCGATCAAGAACGGTCAATCTGTAGACACTTCTATGGGTCTTACTCCACTTGAAGGTCTGGTAATGGGTACTCGCTGTGGCGACATCGACCCTGCTATCGTCTTCCACCTACACGACGCTCTAGGTTACTCTGTTGATCAAATCAACACGATGCTAACTAAAGAGTCTGGTCTTCAAGGTCTAACCGAAGTGACTTCTGACTGTCGTTTCGTTGAAGACAACTACGGTCAAAAAGAAGAAGCAACACGCGCAATGGACGTGTTCTGCCACCGTCTAGCTAAATACGTTGCTGGCTACACTGCTTCAATGGAAGGCCGTCTAGACGCAATCACTTTCACTGGCGGTATCGGCGAGAACTCTGGCCCTATCCGTGAAATGGTTCTAAACCGTCTTGGCATCTTCGGTATCGAAGTAGATAGCGAAGCTAACCTTAAAGCTCGCTTCGGCGGCGAAGGCGTTATCACGACTGAAAACAGCCGTATCCCTGCAATGGTTATCTCTACTAACGAAGAGCTAGTCATCGCTGAAGACACTGCTCGCCTGACAGGTCTTTAATTGAATTCCTGGCTAGCCACTCGGCTAGCCAGATTTTCATTCAAACGAATTTCTTAGGGGCTCAACTCCTATTCTTCGAGCTTCATGGAATAAGAGTTGAGCTTTTATCCCCCAAATAGCTAAAGGTACTCTACGAATGTCTCGTACTATTATGCTTATCCCTACTAGCGCAGGCGTTGGCCTAACAAGCGTTAGCATGGGTGTTCTTCGCGCTATGGAGCGTAAAGGCGTTAAAGTTTCTTTCTACAAGCCAATCTGTCAGCCACGTTCAGGTGGTGATCAGCCAGATCTGACTTCAACTATCGTTGGTCGTAACAGCGATATGAAGATCGGTGAACCAATGGCGATGTCTGTTGCTGAAAGCCTAATCGGTAACGACAACATGGACGAGCTGCTAGAAACCGTTGTTGAACGTTACAACCAAATCAACAAAGACGCAGACGTTACGCTAATCGAAGGTCTTGTACCTACTCGTAAGCACCCATTTGCAAACCAAGTAAACGCGGAAATCGCGGCAACACTTGGTGCAGAAATCGTGCTAGTTGCGACTCCAGGTACTGATAACCCTGCGCAACTGAAAGAGCGTATCGAAGTAGCATGTTCTAACTTCGGCGGCACTAAAAACAAAAACATCTCTGGTGTTATCATCAACAAGCTAAACGCTCCTGTTGACGAAGCTGGCCGTACTCGCCCTGACCTATCTGAAATCTTTGACGATGCAGACAGCGCAAAACAAAACGAATTGAAAGTGATGGAAATTTTCAACACTTCTCCAATTCGTGTACTAGGTTGTGTGCCATGGAGCATTGATCTGATTGCGACTCGCGCAATCGACATGGCTAAGCACCTGAAAGCAGATATCATCAACGAAGGTGACATCAACACTCGTCGCATCAAGAGCATCACTTTCTGTGCACGTTCTCTGCCAAACATGATTGAGCACTTCAAACCGGGTTCTCTACTTGTTACTTCTGCAGACCGTCCTGATGTTATCGTTGCTGCTTCTCTTGCTGCAATGAACGGTGTGGATATTGGTGCAGTACTGCTAACTGGCGGTTACGATATCCCTAGCGAAATCGAAGGCCTATGTAAACCAGCATTCGACACTGGTCTACCTATCTTCAAAGCACAAGGTAACACTTGGCAAACGTCTCTAAACCTGCAGAGCTTCAGCATCGAAGTGCCTGCAGACGATAAAGAGCGTATCGAGTTCATCAACGAACACGTTGCTGGCCACATCGACGGTAACTGGATCGAGTCTATGACTGAAGGCACTCAGAAGTCTCGTCGTCTAAGCCCACCAGCGTTCCGTTACCAGCTAACTGAACTTGCTCGTAAAGCAGGTAAGCGTATCGTTCTTCCAGAAGGTGACGAACCACGCACAGTTAAAGCAGCAGCGATCTGTGCTGAACGCGGCATTGCAGACTGTGTACTTCTAGGTAACCCAGATGAAATCCGTCGCGTAGCGGCTCAACAAGGCGTTGAGCTAGGTACTGGTGTAACCATCATTGATGCAGATGCTGTTCGTGAAAACTACGTTGCTCGCCTAGTTGAGTTGCGCGGTGCGAAAGGCATGACTGAAGTTGTTGCTCGTGAGAAGCTACAAGATTCAGTATTCCTAGGCACAATGATGCTTGAGAACGACGAAGTTGACGGCCTAGTTTCTGGTGCTGTTCACACTACGGCGAACACTATCGTTCCTCCGTTCCAAATCATCAAGACGGCACCAAATGCGTCTATCGTATCTTCAGTATTCTTCATGCTTCTGCCTGATCAAGTACTGGTTTACGGTGACTGTGCAATCAACCCAGATCCAACTGCTGAACAGCTTGCTGAAATCGCTATCCAATCTGCTGACTCTGCAGCAGCATTCGGTATCGAACCACGCGTTGCAATGATCTCTTACTCTACTGGTGAATCTGGTAAGGGTGCAGACGTTGATAAAGTACGTGAAGCAACAAAACTGGCTCAAGAGAAACGTCCTGATCTTATCATTGACGGTCCTCTACAGTACGACGCTGCTATTATGGAAAACGTTGCTGCTTCTAAAGCACCAAACTCTCCAGTTGCAGGTAAAGCGACAGTATTTGTATTCCCAGACCTAAACACGGGTAACACGACTTACAAAGCGGTACAACGTTCAGCTGACCTAGTATCTATCGGTCCAATGCTGCAAGGTATGCGTAAGCCTGTAAACGACTTGTCTCGTGGCGCGCTAGTAGACGACATCGTGTACACCATCGCTCTAACAGCTATCCAAGCAGACCAAGAAGCTAAATAATCGCTTCTGACATCTAGTTGGATATAGATACAAAGCCCTCGATTCGTCGAGGGCTTTTTCTATTGCTGGCCAGAACACTTATTTGTTTTTTATACCAATCACTGCACAACCTATAATTACTGGTGCACAAAGCTTTTCTCCCTATCGCCCCCATACCTAATCGACATTGCTCGTGCTTGTTCTTACACCGATTGACCCACTCCCCAAAATGCATTGGCTCCAAAGCAGCACGGTCCCTGTTCAATTTATCGGCATTATTTACGTTTTAGCTAAACTTTTTTGCTAGGAAATACGTAAAAGCTACTGCAATGCACAAACTCATTGACTGCTAAGGAATATATATGAAGGATTTCATCAATACATCACTGATAAAGTTTGGTTTAGCTGCGTTTCTGATTAGTTTTTCTTCATTCAGCTTTTCCGCCCCGAGTATTAAAGGCGTCGATCAAGATATGTCCGGAGGAACGGTGACCGCTGAAATGGCTCATGCTGATGACAATGGGTGGATGGTTGTCCACCGAACAGACGAATCAATGAAGCCTGGTCCTGTTATCGGCTACGCTCCGTTAAAAATGGGAAAGAATGAAAACGTAAATGCAATTTTGATGGAACCAGTAGAATCAGGCGATATGCTGATGTTAATGGTCCACGGAGAGAAAGGTGGCATGAAGACTGGTGTGTTTGAGTATACGCTCGGCGCTAAAGAGGACGGTCCTGTAAAAGTGGACGGAAAGCTAGTGATGGACATCGTACGCGCTAAGTAAGGTGACGATGAATGAAAAAGTAAACTCCTACTCCCGGTATTTAGATGACACAAAAGTACTTAACGGCATTGCTAACCGTTAAGTACTTTTTCATTTGCGATGGAAGCAGCAAACTAGCCAATCCTTTCTCTTCCATGAGGAGTATTTAGGTCTAAATCAGGCCCTTTTGGTACAACTTGCGTCGGATTAATCCCAGTGTGGCTGAAGTAGTAGTGGCGTTTAATGTGATAGAAATCCGTCGTGTCTTCGACGCCTTCAACTTGATACAACTCTTTTAAGTAGCCTTGTATATTTTCGTAGTCTGCGATGCGCTGCTTGTTACACTTGAAATGCCCCACATACACCGCATCAAAACGAATAAGAGTCGTAAACAAACGCCAATCCGCCTCAGTAATTGTGTTCCCTGCTAAGTAACGATGCGTCGCTAGGTGAGCATCGATTTTATCTAACGCATTAAACAAAGAATCAAACGCTTCTTCATACGCCTCTTGTGTAGTCGCGAAGCCACAACGATACACTCCGTTGTTGACATTCGGATAAACAAAATCGTTCCACTCATCAATAACGTGTTTTAGATGTTCTGGATAGTAGTCGTCGTGATTCCCTGTTAACGCATTGAATTCCGAATTGAACATGCGAATGATCTCTGACGACTCGTTTGACACAATAGTATTGGTCTTTTTATCCCAAAGTACAGGCACGGTTACGCGGCCCGTGTAATCGGGTTTGGCCTGCGTGTAAATTTGATACATACGCGTGTGACCAAACAATGGCTCAGGAAGCCCCATTTGCCAACCTTGGCTGAGCATATCAGGGCAAACGACCGTGACATCAATATGTGGTTCTAAACCTTTCAGCTTGCGGAAAATGAGGGTTCGATGTGCCCAAGGACAAGCAAGAGAGACATACAAATGGTATCGACCGGACTCTGGTGTAAACTCCGCATCAGGATCGTGTTTAACCCAGTTACGGAATCCGGCATCTTCGCGCACAAATTTGCCACCATTTGATTTTGTGTCATACCAGACATCTTGCCAAACACCTTCAACCAACTTACCCATGATTGCTCTCCTCTCGTTCTGTTTGTGTCTATATTAGCGTTTCCTATCAAACAGAGAATCATCGAACTTAGGACATCATGTTCAAGAAATTCGAATGTATAAATCAGACACATAAAAAAAGCGCGACCCGATGAAGGTGTCGCGCTTAAGCCCGTCACAGGCTGAATTTATACACTAACGTGTAAACAAGATACCGCGTGAACGTCATTACCTAAAATGGTTGGCTTTGTCTTCGCACACTCTTCGGTTGCTTGTGGGCAACGAGTGCGGAATACACAACCCGACGGTGGGTTGATAGGTGAAGGAAGATCACCCTCTAGCATTTGGATTTTCTTATTGCGCTCAATATCCGGGTCCGGGATCGGAACCGCAGACATTAGCGCACGCGTATATGGGTGCTTAGGATCAGCAAACAGAGCCTCGGCCTCGCCAAGTTCCACGGCATTACCTAAATACATAACTAAAACGCGATCTGAAATGTGTTTAACGACAGACAAGTCATGCGCAATGAATACCAGAGAAAGCCCTAACTCTTTTTGAATCTCTTTAAGTAGGTTAACCACCTGAGCTTGAATAGATACATCAAGCGCCGATACTGGCTCGTCACAAATGATCATCTTAGGCTTAAGGATAAGCGCACGCGCTATCCCGATACGCTGACACTGACCACCCGAGAACTCGTGTGGGTAACGGTTAATCACGTTAGGTAATAGGCCAACTTTCGCCATCATCTCTTTAACGCGATCTTTCACTTCCTGCTTAGACAGTTCTGGATAGAATGTCTCAAGAGGTTCAGCAATGATATCACCAACAGTCATACGCGGATTCAGCGATGCCAATGGGTCTTGGAAAATCATCTGAATTTCTTTACGCGTCTCACGGCGCTGAACGCTTTTCATTTTAGTAAGGTCTTGACCCAACCAAACTACTTGGCCGTCAGTAGCTTCAACCAGACCAATGATGGCACGAGCAAACGTCGATTTGCCACAACCTGATTCACCTACTACACCAAGCGTTTCCCCTTCGTATAGTCGAACGTTCACGCCATCTACCGCTTTCAGGCTCGAAGGCTTTGACCACGGCCATGCCGACTTTGAGGCAATGCTGAAGTGAACTTTCAGCTCAGAAATGTCCAGAATTAGTTTTTTGTCTACTGCGTTCATTTGTTCCAAGCCTCCCATTCAGAAAAACATGCACGCTGACGACCATCACCAAATGGTGTCAGAATTGGCGCCTCGCGCTTACAACGATCCATCACACGGTGACAGCGCTCTTGATAAGGGCAGCCCGGCGGTAGACGAAGCAAGTTTGGTGGATTACCAGGAATGGTCGGCAGAATTTCACCCTCAGTATCGAGGCGAGGAATCGCCTTCAGCAGCCCCTCCGCATAAGGATGGCTTGGATTGTAGAAAATTTCGTTTACGTTGCCGTACTCCATGGTACGGCCTGCATACATCACCAGCACCTTGTCACACGAACCTGCAACCACACCAAGGTCGTGAGTGATCATGATGATCGCTGTGTTGAACTCAGATTTCAGCTCATTCAACAAGTCCATGATCTGTGCTTGTACCGTCACATCAAGTGCTGTTGTTGGCTCATCGGCTATAAGCAGTTTAGGACGACATAACAACGCCATCGCGATCATTACACGCTGACGCATACCGCCTGAAAACTCATGCGGGTACATCGTGATACGCTTACGCGCTTCAGGGATTTTTACCGCTTCCAGCATGCGTACTGATTCTTCAAATGCTTCCGCTTTGCCCATGCCTTTGTGCAGCATAAGCACTTCCATCAACTGATCACTGACTTTCATGTAAGGGTTCAGTGATGTCATTGGGTCTTGGAAGATCATTGCGATCTGTTCCGCACGCACTTTGTTCAGTTCTTTTTCTGGTAAGTTTAGGATTTCTTTGCCTTCAAACTTTGCGCTACCAGAAATAATACCATTCTTAGCCAAAAGGCCCATGATTGCGAATACGGTTTGAGATTTACCTGATCCCGACTCTCCAACGATACCTAAGGTTTCGCCTTGGTTGAGAGAGAAGTTCAAATCGTTTACTGCGGTTACGATACCATCTTGCGTGGTGAATTCGACGCGCAGATCTTTGACATCTAATAAGCTCATCATTGCTTCCTTAATCTTATCTTTTAATTATCTGTCTTTTGGATCCAGCGCATCGCGCAGGCCGTCACCAACGTAGTTGAAGCAGAATAGCGTCACAACCATGAACACTGCTGGGAATGCCAGCTGCCAGATTGCTACTTCCATTGTCTGTGCACCTTCTTGTAGAAGAGCGCCCCAACTTGTCATTGGTTCCTGAACACCAAGACCAAGGAATGATAGGAATGATTCCGTTAGAATCATACTTGGGATAAGCAGCGTAGAGTATACCGCTACAATACCCAGTACGTTCGGTACGATATGACGAGTAATGATTTTCCAGTTGCTTACACCACACACATGTGCCGCTTCGATAAACTCCTTGCTACGTAGACTAAGAGTCTGGCCACGTACGATACGCGCCATATCTAGCCATGCGATAGCACCAATCGCAACGAAGATCAGCATGATGTTACGACCGAAGAATGTTACCAGTACAATCACCAGGAACATAAACGGTACCGCGTATAAAATTTCTAGAATACGCATCATTACGCGGTCAACTTTACCGCCGATGAAACCAGATGCTGCGCCGTAGAGCGTACCAATCAGTACCGCTACAAATGCACCCATAACACCTACCATCAACGAAATACGACCTCCAATTAGCGTACGCACGTATAAATCACGGCCTAAGCTGTCAGTACCAAACCAATGGTCAGCATTCGGTGCAACGTGCATCGCGTACCAGTCAGTATCATCAAATGTGTACGGTGCGATCATTGGCAGGATAATAACCGCCAACGTCATTAGAACAAGAAGGAATAAGCTCACCATCGCCGCTTTGTTGCGCATGAAACGGATACGAGCATCTTGCCAAAGACTGCGACCTTCAATCTCCAAGTTTTCGGAGAATTTCTCAATCGCTTCTAGGTTTTCTTTTTTCGTTAACATAACCAAACGTCCCTGTTAGTAGCGAATTTTCGGGTCAATCATTGCAAGTAAAATATCTACAATCGCGTTGAATAGAATGAATAGGAAACCAATCAGAATGGTTACCCCCATTACTAGCGAGTAGTCACGGTTAAACGCAGCGTTAACGAATAGTTTACCAATACCAGGCAGACCAAAAATGGTTTCGATAACAACGGAACCGGTGATGATACCTACGAAAGCTGGGCCCATGTAAGAAACAACAGGGAGAAGTGCCGGCTTAAGAGCGTGTTTGATAATGATATAACGGTAACTTAGACCTTTAGCACGTGCCGTACGAATAAAGTTACTGTTTAGGGTTTCGATCATCGAACCACGCGTGATACGAGCAAAGGTAGCAACATACAGTAGCGACATACCAATAACAGGAAGCACTAAATACTGCCAGCTACCATCTTGCCAACCGCCCGCAGGGAAGATATTCCAATGAAGCGAGAATATGTAGATAAGCGCAGGCGCTAATACAAAGGATGGCATTACGACACCAAGCATCGCAGTCGACATAATGGTGTAATCAATCCAAGTATTTTGCTTGAGCGCAGCAATGGTACCGACGGTAACCCCCATTATCAAAGTAAAGATAAAGGCGATGAAGCCCACTTTAGCCGAAACAGGTAAGGCAACCGCGATCAGCTCGTTTACTGAGTAATCAAGGTATTTAAATGACGGTCCGAAATCACCTTGGATAACATTGGTCAAATACGTGGTGTATTGTTCAAATACAGGTTTATCCAAGCCATATTTAGCTTCGATATTTGCCATTACTTCGGGTGGCAATGGACGCTCTGTCGAGAAAGGGTTTCCCGGTGCAAAGCGCATAAGAAAGAAAGATACGGTGATCAAAACCAACATTGTTGGGATCGCCTCAAATATCCTTTTTGCGATGAATTTAAGCATAAACTCACTCTTTCAGTCTGTGACAGTTAAATTAAAGAAGTCGTCCAATTCTTTTGGACTAAAGATAGGCGCTACATGCAATTTCTCACATGTAGGGCCTCATTTTTATAGTTCTATCGAGTTACGAATTACTCTGTGATGTAGAGATCTTTAGAGTAAATCTTGTCTTCCGCGTTATTTACTGGGAAGCCACCAACTTTCGGTGATAGTAGACGTGATTTCACGTACTGGTAGATAGGTGCGATTGGCATATCTTTGGCCATCAACTTCTCTGCTTCTAGGTAAAGTGCTTGGCGCTCTTCGTCAGAAGTTGAAGCAAATGCTTTGTTCATGATCGCATCGTACTCTTTGCTGTCGTAGTGAATACCACCAGTAGTGTTATTACTCATCATCAGCGTTAGGAAAGATGAAGCTTCGTTGTAGTCGCCACACCAACCTGCACGAGCAACCTCAAAGTTGCCAGAATCTTTGGTAGATAGGTAAGTTTTCCACTCTTGGTTTTCTAGCGTAACGTCTAGACCAAGCGTCTTCTTCCACATTGAACCCAGTGCAACCGCAAGTTTCTTGTGGTTCTCTGATGTATTGTATAGAAGGTTAAATTCAAGAGGGTTGTCTGCGCCGTAACCCGCTTCTTCCAATAGACGCGCAGCTTCTGCGTTACGCTCTTCTTGCGTCATTTTGCCGTATGCAGGAATTTCTGGGTTGAAACCTGCCGTAATTTCAGGTGTTAGGAAGTAAGCTGGCTTTTGACCTTGACCTAAAATCGCATCAGTCACAATGTTACGGTCAATCGCATAAGAAATCGCTTTACGCACACGAACATCATCAAACGGCTTTTTCTTCGTATTGAAGATGTAGTAGTAAGTACATAAGTTACCGGTTACAGACACTTCTTGTGGGTGCTCTTTCTTCAGACGCTTGAAGTGCTCTGTAGGCAGCTCGTTCGTGAAGTCGATTTCACCCGCTAGGAAGCGGTTCATTTCCGCTACTTGGTTCTCGATTGG
This sequence comes from Vibrio sp. 779(2023), assembly GCF_033344285.1. NCBI lineage: Bacteria > Pseudomonadati > Pseudomonadota > Gammaproteobacteria > Vibrionales > Vibrionaceae > Vibrio > Vibrio sp. 779(2023). The sequence goes on along the minus strand of NZ_JAWPOM010000010.1, from coordinate 159,568 downwards.
TAGGAAAGTAACTTGGTCAAGCGTCGTGTTTTCGTTGTCCCAGTACTGTTCGTTACGTTTTAGAACCAAACGCTCGTTTACAACCCAGTTGTCAACAACATAAGCACCGTTACCTACAAAGTTCTCTGGCTTCGTCCATTGATCGCCGAACTTTTCAACAGTTGCTTGATGAACAGGTTTCACTGTCGTGTGGCCCATCATCATTACAAAATATGGTACTGCAGTATCTAACTCAACCACTAACGTGTGATCGTCAACCGCTTTAACACCTAACTCGCTCTTATCTTTTTTACCCGCAACAATGTCTTTTGCGTTCTTCATCTTGGTGTATTCCATGTACCAAGCATATGGAGAGGCGGTTGCTGGATCGACTGCGCGTTGGAAGCTGTAAACGAAATCACCTGCAGTGACAGGATCACCGTTTGACCATTTTGCGTCTTCACGTAAGTGGAAAGTGTATGTTTTGTTGTCTTCAGTTTCCCAAGATTCTGCAACACCAGGGATAGTGTTACCGTCCGCATCTTGGTTTACAAGGCCTTCAAGAAGATCGCGAATCACGTGGGATTCTGGAACACCTTGAGATTTATGAGGGTCTATTGTCGCAACTTCTGTACCGTTACCACGCACCAATTCTTGAACAGCAGCAAGTTTTGGCTCTTTAGAATCAGATTTAGCTTCAGGGGCTGGAGCCGGAGCAGGCTCAGCAGCTTGTTTCTCCGCAGGCTTTTCACCACAACCAGCTAGAGCGAGAGAAAGACCAGCACCAATAAATAAAGCGCGCGTGATTTTATTCTTATACATGCGTAAAACTCCAAATTTTTTCGTTAGCATCCATGACTTCTTTGTAAGGGCCTGGAACGGTCAGAGTTTTAGATTTTTTTAGTGCACTTTCTGAGCACAAAAGTCTAAAACCTTACAAAGACTGCGGCACACATTAGCAATCATTGAAGTAATTTGCCATAAAAATGTAGCAAAAAAACCAATAATGCTGACTAAACCACACATATCTAGCAGTAAACTCTAACCCCAAAGCATTCACCAGCCAAATAAAGACCAGAAGCGACATTTAACAGGCGAAACTTTCGATTAATCTGAGTTTAAACCATTTACTAGCATCTTATGCTAGATATTTACACATCATTTAACATTTATGACAAATCAAGTCTAACAAATAATTGTTTATATATTGGGCAGAAAACTTTTATTGTGAAGAATATCACCAGACAAAAGATAGGAAATATTGAAACAAAGTGAGCAATACAATGAAGATAAATACAAAAAAAGCTAAGTACCATTAGCACTTAGCTTTTTTCACTAGAATGCGGGTTAGTTCTATTTTTCCCAACGCTGTGCAGCTTGATGATCGGTGTCGCGCGACTCAATCCAACGATCTTCATTCGTCGTACGCTCTTTTTTCCAAAATGGTGCTTGGGTTTTCAGATAATCCATGATGAACTCGCACGCATCAAATGCCGCGCCGCGGTGCGCACTGGAAACGCCCACAAATACAATTTGATCACCGCTATCCATGTCTCCGACACGATGAATCACGCGTACACCTAATAGTGGCCAGCGAGACTCTGCTTGATCGCAAATGTCGCTCAAGCTCTTCTCTGTCATCCCCGGATAGTGCTCTAGATGTAAACCAATGACATTATCCCCAAGGTTCATATCTCGAACTTTACCAACGAATGTAACGACAGCGCCGGCAGCCGTCCCTTCAGATAGACGTTGATATTCTTGCTCAACCGAAAAGTCTTCAATTTGTACAGATACACGAGAATCCATCTTAACCCCCAGTTACCGGCGGGAAAAACGCAACTTCGTCACCTGCTTTTACTTGTGTATCCAGAGGGACGATGGATTGGTTCACTGCAGCAAGTAGCTTTCCTGGCTCGAGCGCTAAATCCCACTTGCCATCTTTCTTAGTGCCTTCTTCCACTAGATGTGCACGAATGGATTCCACCGTTTCAAACGGCCCGTCTAACTCGACACTGTCGATGCCAATCAGCTCTCGAGTTTGAGCAAAGAAAAGTACTTTAATCATGATTCCACCTTAAAGTGACCAGATTTACCACCCGTTTTCTCTAGTAGACGAACTTGACCAATGACCATGTCTTTTTGTACTGCTTTACACATATCGTAAATCGTTAGAGCAGCAACGGAAGCTGCCGTGAGCGCTTCCATTTCCACACCAGTTTTACCCGCAAGTTTACATACTGATTCGATGCGAACTTTGTTTTCTGCTTCGATAGCTTCCAGTTGAACTTCAACTTTAGAGAGTAGTAGCGGATGACAAAGTGGAATCAAATCCCAGGTTTTCTTCGCAGCTTGAATACCAGCAATACGAGCCGTCGCAAATACATCACCTTTGTGGTGCTGGCCAGAGACAATCAGTTGAAGTGTTTCTGGGGCCATGTGAACAAATGCTTCAGCACGAGCTTCACGAACCGTCTCCGTTTTTGCTGACACGTCAACCATGTTTGCTTCGCCAGAAGCATTGATATGTGTAAATTGGGTCATTGTTTTTCCTTCGCTTTTAGGAAAGGTTATACAGATAGGTGTGGCATGAAGTTACAAGGGCGATGACTTGCATCCAACTGCTGTTTAATAATTTTTGTCCAGCCTGTGCGGCACGCACCAGTTGAACCTGGCATTGCGAAGATCACGGTGTGGTTAGCAAAACCAGCAATCGCACGAGACTGAATCGTAGACGTACCGATCTCTTCGTACGACACCATACGGAACAACTCACCAAAACCTTCAACTTCTTTATCAAATAGAGGCTTAAGTGCTTCTGGCGTGCTATCACGTGAGGTGAAACCTGTACCGCCAGTAATCATGATCGCTTGTACGCTTTCATCAGCAATCCATTGAGAAACAATCGCGCGGATCTTGTACATGTCATCAATAACAATTTGCTTGTCTACTACGTTGTGACCCGCTTCTTGAGCATGCTCAGCTAGGTAACGACCAGAGGTATCGTTTTCTTCAGTACGAGTGTCAGATACCGTTAGAACGGCAATATTTGCAGGTTGGAATTTGCTTTCAGCGTGACCCATTTGTTCACCTATTCTCTTAATTAGCTTTGATACGCTTGGTATCGATTCGGAAAAAGTTAGAGCCAGCTTATCAGTGAACTCGCTCTAAAAATTGAATGAAGTTAGCCGCCGATAGACGCGAGGTGTGGCGTCATACCAGTATTGCCATCATGCAAGAAATGGCTTACCGACTTGGTTTGTAACTGCGCCTGGATACGTTCAATAAGCTCACTCTCTTGCTCATCACGTTCCAAAAGATCACGCAATTCTACACCGTGGTCTCCAAACAGACATAGGTGCAGCTTACCCATCGCAGAAACGCGCAGTCGGTTGCAGCTTTCACAAAAGTCTTTTTCATAAGGCATGATAAGACCTATTTCACCCTTGTAATCAGGATGAACAAATACTTGCGCAGGACCATCATTATGCGAGCGCACTTTCAGCAACCAACCATTTGCAATTAGCTGGTTACGAATTGCCACTCCGGATACATGGTGCTTATTAAATAGCTCATCCATCTCACCCGTTTGCATCAACTCAATGAAACGCAGTTGGATTGGACGATCTTTTATCCAGTTAAGAAACGCTGGCAGCTCGTGATGGTTCAGATCTTTCATCAACACCACATTAACTTTTACTTGCTCATAACCGACCTCGAACGCACGTTCGATACCATTCATGACTTCAGTAAACTTATTTTCACCTGTGATTTGATGAAACATACGCGGGTCAAGGCTATCCACACTGACATTAATGTGGGTTAAACCCGCTTCACGCCATTCTGCGACTTGTTTTGCCATGCGGTAGCCATTGGTTGTCGTTGCAACTTTTTGAATGCCAGGCGTCGCCGCTACTGAATGGATAATGTCGGTAAAATCTTTGCGTAAGCTAGGCTCACCACCAGTGATGCGCACTTTTGACGTGCCACAATCAGCGAATGCTTTTACGACCCGTTTGATTTCAGGGAGAGATAAAAAAGACGAGTTTTTATTGCCCGAAGGCTTATAGCCATCAGGAAGGCAATAGGTACATTTGAAATTACATACGTCGGTCACAGACAGACGCAAGTAATAAAACTTACGATGAAATTTGTCTTCGAATTGTTGCGCCACGGAACACCTTTCCAAACACGGGAGGCATGGCCATTTCCAATCATGCCCTTGTGACAGTATGCCACTGGCTCAAAACGCTTATCCAAGGACTTAGCAATAGTGAGCTCGGAGTTATGGCAACCAGAGATATGAAATCTCTGATAGCTTTGCGGTGTAAAATACTTAATATTTGTAATGGAATCCAGACTTGAGTGATAAAAAACTCTCTAGAGACACAATTTACCGCTAAGTGAGTACCTTTAAGACACTCCTTAAGATAAATTGTAGCCGTTTTTTATTAGATTATTAGAAGAACATAATGAATATCTACACAGATAAAAAAGTGGTCGCTGTTGGCGGTGGTCATGGCTTAGGTCGAATGCTGGCCGCATTACGAGATTTTGGCAGCAATGCAACTGGGATTGTTGCCACGACTGACAATGGTGGTTCAACAGGAAGAATTCGTCACTGCCAAGGAGGAATCGCTTGGGGAGACACACGTAACTGTATTAATCAGCTCATTACAGAGCCTTCGATCAGTTCTATGATGTTTGAATATCGCTTCAAAGGCACTGGCGAACTTGATGGTCATAATCTTGGTAATTTGATGCTTACTGCACTCGATAACTTATCGGTCAGACCTTTAGATGCCATTAATCTGATTCGCAATATGTTAAAAGTCGATGTTAACATCCTTCCTATGTCCGAACACCCTTCGGATCTTTCCGCGTTATCCGTAGATGGGAAGTGGGTTACGGGAGAAACAAATGTCGACGAAATGAAAGCAGACTTGCGACGTTTGGATCTTTCACCAGAAGTGCCTGCTACCAAAGAAGCCATCACAGCTTTGGCGGAAGCGGACGCGATTATTCTTGGCCCTGGCAGTTTTTTAACTAGTATCATGCCTCCTTTATTGCTGCCTGAACTCGGCAAAGCGATTGCAGCAAACACAAAAGCAAAAGTCATTTTTGTTGCTAACCTGAGTCCAGAATGCGGCCCAGCGGGACGAATGACGATGGCTCAAAAATTAGAATGGTGTGAACGTGCCTGTCAAGGAAGAAAAATAGACGTGGTTCTAGCAGAGAAAACCGAGCAAGACGTCTTAAGTCAATGGAATGTAGTGACGGAGTCACTCGCCTCCTCTAACCGAGACTGGCGTCACGATAGAAACAAGCTCAAACTAGCGATTGAAAATCAGCTACAACTTTCTATTTAAGAGCACGTTACCTGGCTAGCGCCCTCTTTTAAGGTGTTTATTGATAATGAAAACCCTTCTGTCATCGAAGGGTTTTAGTTCAGGCATCCAGTAAGAACAGATGTTTACTAAGAAAAAATGGTTAATAGGAATAAATAGTTACTGTCGCCAAGAGCGATAAGCATCTCGAGTTTCGTGCAAAAGATCGAACATAACCTCTAACTCCTCAGACTCCGCAGTCAACTCACCGGCTTTCGCTTTTTTGTCTATAGACATCGCCAGTTCACAAAGGCGATCTGCCCCAAAGCTCGCAGCACTACTTTTCAACGCGTGGCTGATTTCTTTTGAGTAAGCTAATCGCTCTGCCCCCTGCAGTTGGGATAAGTTCTCGATATAGGTATCCATTTCTCCTAGGAAGATATCGAACAGTACAGGTACGTTGTCACTGCCAATTTCCATCGACAGTTCATCTATTTTTTGCTGATTTAATACATTTACACTCATACTTTTTGCCGCTCTTCCTTGCCGTTCCATGCCTGTAACTTGCGGTAAATCGTCGACGGACTGACATCAAGGTATCCCGCCGCTCGAGGAATATTGCCATCACATGCTTCAATCGCTTGCTCGATTGCCATTTTTTCCGTCATCCATAATGGCATAATCTCAGATGCGGTCATCGCTTTCGGCTCAATTAATTTAGCCACAGACGACGGACGGTCAAGCGGTTGATTCAACGGTGGCGGTAACATGTCCAACGTAATCTCTTTACCGTTGTTTAGAACAACGATATTGCGTAGCACGTTTTGTAACTGACGAACGTTACCCGGCCACTCATAGCTGTTGAATCGCTCGATGACATCAGGCGCAAAACGTATGAAGCTTTTTCCTTCTTCGTGTGACATGTAACCTAACAGTGAGTATGCAATTTCAATAACATCTTCGCCTCGTTCGCGTAAAGGCGGTAAATGCAAAGGAATGACATACAAACGATAGTACAAATCTTCACGGAATCGACCTTCTTGTACCTCTTTCCAGGGATCACGGTTAGTGGCACACACAAAGCGCACATCCACGCTCTTCATTTTTGAGGAACCCACTTTTTGGAATGTGCCCGTTTGAATAAATCGTAGCAACTTGGTTTGTAAATCCAAGTCCATCTCACAAAGCTCATCTAGAAAAAGTGTGCCGCCATCCGCTAACTCAGCAGCCCCTTGACGATCATTCGCAGCGCCAGTAAAGGCCCCTTTTACGTGACCAAACAGTTCACTCTCAATCAAATCTTTTGGAATTGCAGCACAGTTAATTGCAATAAAAGGTTTGTCACCACGTTTACTTGCTGCGTGAATAGCCTCGGCACATACCTCTTTACCAGTACCACTTTCACCTGTGATAAAAATACTCGCTTTACTGCTCGCCGCTGAATCTATCGTACGGTAAACCTGCTGCATGGTTTGGCTACTGCCGATAAACCCCTGATAGCTCTGATTACCTGGATTATCGGCTTCATTTTTTAGCTTGGTCGCTTTACGAATTGCATTGTTAACCGTGACACGTAAACGGTCTGCTTCACACGGTTTAATTAGAAAGTCTTGTGAGCCATGACGCATGGCCTCGACAGCGGTATCGATAGAACCGTGAGCGGTCATAAAAATTATAGGTACGTCGGGATGACTCTTTTTAACGGCATGTAAAACGTCCATCCCCGTCATATCTGGCAGACGGAGATCGAGTAAAATAAGATCTGGAATTCGATGATTTAGGCTCTCAATGGCATCCCTACCTGTGCCGACAATATTGATATCTATGCCAAGCGGTGTCAGGTATGAGCGGTACAGAGCCGCAACAGATGCGGTGTCCTCGACCATTAAAAGGTAACGAGACTTTGGGCCTTCGGGTTTTTGTTGCATAACCTAGCTATTATTTTGTTGTGTTTTAAACAATAATCGCATTACGCTTTGCATTTTGCAAATAACATTAGCTAAATTATGGGCAAAGGAAAAAATTCAAAAATAATATCAATTATTTAAAAAGTGGCACAAACCATGCTGTAACGATAGTGACCCCTCGGGTCACCTAGCCAACTGACGTTGTTAGTGAACGATATGTTCACAAAACAAGCCAATAGACCCGACTGCCTATTGGCTTCTTTTTTTTACAAGCGACCTAAAATGCTTGGATAGCTAAATCGGTAAGTTTGTTCAACTATTTGCGATGAACTGCGCTCGTAGTTTTTCAATCTCGTCACGCTTTTGTGCCGCTAACTCAAATTCTAAATCTTGCGCATGCTGATACATAGCTGCCTCCAGTCGACTGATTTCTTTTTCTAGCTGCTGAGGGGACAGTGCCTCGTAAGTTTGCGAAGGCTCCGCCACTTTCGATAATGGTACCTGTTTAGTGTTACGCTGGCGTTTAGACTTAGTGATATCGCCAAGTTCCATGATGTCTTTGATATTTCGTTTGAGCGCTTGTGGCGAAATACCCATTTCTTCGTTGTACGCTTCCTGCTTCTCGCGACGACGGTTAGTTTCATCCATCGCCTTTTTCATTGAGTTGGTGATTCGGTCAGCGTATAAAATCGCCTTACCTTCGATGTTTCGTGCAGCACGACCAATGGTCTGAATGAGTGAGCGTTCAGACCGCAAGAAGCCCTCTTTATCCGCATCCAAAATTGCAACTAACGAGACCTCTGGCATATCCAGGCCCTCTCTCAATAAGTTGATTCCCACCAGCACGTCAAATTCTCCAAGGCGAAGGTCACGGATAATTTCCACACGCTCAACAGTATCAATGTCTGAGTGTAAATAACGTACCTTAACATCATGTTCGTGAAGGTATTCGGTGAGATCTTCAGCCATTCGTTTGGTCAGTGTTGTAACCAGAACTCGCTCATCTTTAGCAGCGCGAATACGGATCTCAGACAATAGGTCGTCGACTTGGGTCGCTACTGGGCGAACCTCCAACTCAGGGTCAAGCAAGCCTGTAGGGCGAACGACTTGATCCGCCACATCACCCGCCGATTTTTCTAGTTCGTAATTTCCAGGAGTAGCAGAGACGAAAATCGTCTGTGGCGCTAGTGCTTCAAACTCCTCAAACTTCAGTGGACGATTATCCAAAGCTGAAGGTAAACGGAAACCAAACTCCACCAGCGTTTCTTTACGCGAACGGTCACCTTTATACATGGCACCTATCTGCGGTACTGTCACGTGAGATTCATCGATGATCAACAAGCCATCATGAGGTAAGTAGTCAAACAGGGTTGGTGGCGGCTCACCTTCCGAGCGTCCACTGAGATAACGAGAATAGTTTTCGATACCGGAGCAAAAGCCCAACTCATTCATCATTTCGATATCGAATTGAGTGCGCTGGCTAATTCGCTGCTCTTCCAGTAGCTTGTTGTTATCTAGAAGCTGCTTTTTGCGCACTTCTAGTTCGACTTTAATATTTTCAATCGCTTCAAGAATGCGATCTCTTGGCGTCACATAGTGCGTCTTGGGATAGATGGTATAGCGCGGCAAGTCTCGTTGTTTCACCACGCCTGTCAATGGATCGAACACACTGATGCAATCCACCTCATCGTCAAACATCTCAACGCGCACAGCGTCTTGGTCTGATTCAGCAGGGAATATATCAATCACCTCGCCACGGACACGGAACTGCCCTCGCTCAAAAGCAACATCATTGCGTGAGTATTGGAGCTCCGCTAGGCGACGAAGCATATCACGCTGATCAATCACATCTCCACGTCGCAAATGAAGCATCATTTGTAAGTAGGATTCCGGATCACCCAAACCATAGATCGCTGAAACCGAAGCAACGATAATAGCGTCTTTCCGTTCCAATAAAGCTTTAGTGGCAGACAGTCGCATTTGCTCAATGTGGGCGTTAACCGAAGCGTCCTTTTCAATGAAAGTATCTGTTGTGGGAACGTATGCTTCAGGTTGGTAGTAATCATAGTAAGAAACAAAATACTCAACCGCATTATTAGGAAAGAATGACTTCATCTCACCATATAACTGAGCAGCAAGCGTTTTGTTTGGCGCAAGTAATATTGCAGGTCGTTGGGCTTGAGCAATCACATTCGCTAGTGTGAAGGTTTTACCTGAGCCTGTGACCCCCAACAATGTTTGATGTGCTAGCCCAGCATCGAGCCCCTCAAGCAACTGATTGATCGCTCCTGGTTGATCGCCCGACGGCTGATAATCGGAGACCAATTCATAGACTTTACTCATACCCTTCCTCAATTTTACTGCGCTTTGGCTGTATATATATACACCTTAGTTAATGAAATCTACGTCTATCGAGAATTTAACCATCATTGTTAATAAATTTTCTTGTTTGTCTAGAATGCTATAGCCATATAAAAGTGACTCTGATATAGTACTTCGCCCTAGTTGAAGAGCTACACACATTCTTCACATTATAGTTTCCACAACTTTTCCCCAAAAATTAGCTTAAAACTTTCTTATCCCCAAAAGATTGATTTTTATCCACTTTGAATACCTTTTGATTAAGATCGATAAATCTCTGTTTTATTTGCTTATTTTACGCATAACTCCGACTAAAAATTCACCAAATAAAAACTTAGTTGCATATAAATTTTCTTTACCCAGATCTCATCAACACACTTATCCACAAATTTAGTGGATAACTAACCTCGAGCCTTTACTGGCAAGCCATACAGAAAAGTAAAGCCCTTAACTCAATATTTTTTGCTAAAAATGTATTTTTTTACTGTTGACAGTAGTTTGAGTGCTCGGTAAGATCCGTCCCGCTTTCAAGCAAAGCAATTCCTCCTTAGCTCAGTTGGTAGAGCGACGGACTGTTAATCCGCAGGTCGCTGGTTCGAGCCCAGCAGGAGGAGCCAGATTATAGAAAAGCCGTGTCGCAAGACACGGCTTTTTTGTATCTTAATCGCCATGAAATCTAAGCCAATCTAGGCGCCATAAAATCACACCGAAATAAGTTCAAATTACAGAACTCATAACATTGTCGTAGATAGTGTTCTCACAGCACCACATATTTAATTCTGTCTCTTTCCTAGCAAAAAACAATCATAACTATTTGAATCTATTATTAATGCAATTTAATCATTGAAAAAATGAAAAGCATTCATTTTACTCATAATAAATAAATCCATACGATTAAAAGGGTTAAGAATGGTTCCGTCCTACTCGTCGCCTCCATTCTAATTATCAATAACTTAGGGATTTACTTATGACTATTCCGACAACTGACATGCTAGATGCATGGGCTGGATTTACTGCTGGTGAATGGCAAAACTCTGTCAACACTCGTGACTTCATCCAAAAAAACTATACACCCTATGAGGGAGACGAGACTTTCTTAGCTGAAGTTAGCGAATCCACTTCAGCATTATGGAACCAAGTGCTTGAAGGCATAAAACAAGAAAGCCGCACACACGCCCCTATTGATTTTGACACAGACTTGCCCTCAACAATCACTTCCCACGATGCAGGCTACATCAACAAAGATCTGGAAAAGATCGTTGGCTTACAAACTGATCAACCGCTAAAACGTGCAATCATCGCCAATGGCGGGATTCGCATGGTAAAAAACTCGTGCGAAGTTTATGGCCGCGAGCTAGATCCAACGGTTGAAAAAATCTTCACTGAATACCGTAAAACTCACAACAAAGCGTGTTTCGACCTTTACACCCAAGAAATTCTGGCGTGTCGTAAATCAGGCATCATCACGGGCCTTCCTGATGCCTATGGCCGTGGTCGTATCATTGGTGACTATCGTCGTCTCGCCCTATACGGTATCGACTTCTTAAAAGCAGACAAAAAAGAGCAATACAACTCAACACAAACGTTCTTAGAACAAGGCAACGATCTTGAGAAAACACTTCGTCTGCGCGAAGAAATAGCCGATCAAGTTCAAGCGCTTGAAGACATTCGTCAAATGGGTCTGAAATACGGCATTGATATGTCGCTACCTGCAAAAACAGCACAAGAAGCGATCCAATTTACCTACTTTGGCTACCTAGCGGCGGTTAAATCGCAAAACGGCGCAGCAATGTCACTGGGCCGTACTTCGACTTTCCTAGACGTCTATCTAGAACGCGATATCGCAAACGGTTTGATTGATGAATCACAAGCGCAAGAAATGATTGACCACTTCATCATGAAGCTACGCATGGTTCGCTTCCTACGCACACCAGAATACGATTCATTGTTCTCTGGCGACCCAATCTGGGCAACCGAAGCCATGGCTGGTATGGGCGTTGATGGCCGTACGCTAGTATCTAAAACGACATTCCGGTACTTACATACACTACATACTATGGGCCCTGCTCCTGAGCCAAACATGACGATTCTTTGGTCAGAGCAATTACCTGAAGCGTTCAAGCAATACGCTGCAAAAGTGTCGATTGATACCTCTTCGGTTCAATACGAAAACGACGATCTAATGCGTCCTGATTTCAACAATGACGACTACGCGATTGCATGTTGTGTGAGCCCGCAAATTGTTGGTCAGCACATGCAATTCTTTGGTGCACGTGCCAACCTTGCAAAAGCGCTGCTTTACACCATCAATGGTGGTATCGATGAAAAATCGAAAGCGCAAGTGGGTCCGGTAGTGGACAAAGTTCAAGATGAAATTCTCGACTTTGACGCTTTGATGCCTCGTTTCGACAATATGTTGGAGTGGCTAGCAACGCAATACGTCACAGCGTTGAACATCATCCATTACTCACATGACCGTTACAGCTACGAAGCATCACTGATGGCATTGATGGATCGCGACGTGCACCGCACCATGGCGTGTGGTATTGCAGGTCTGTCTGTTGTCGCTGACTCTTTGGCGGCAATTAAATACGCGACCGTGAAACCTGTTCGTGATGAAGATGGCATCGCCGTTGATTTTGAAATCGAAGGTGATTATCCAAAATTTGGTAACAATGATGCCCGTGTTGATGACATCGCTTGTGATCTGGTTGAGCGCTTCATGAAGAAAATTCAGAAGATGCACACCTACCGCGAAGCAGTGCCAACTCAATCGATCCTAACGATCACATCTAACGTGGTTTACGGCAAAAAAACGGGTAATACACCAGATGGCCGTCGCGCAGGTATGCCTTTTGGCCCGGGTGCAAACCCAATGCACGGTCGTGATGAAAAAGGGGCGGTTGCGTCTTTGGCATCGGTATCTAAACTGCCGTTTGCTTACGCGAAAGATGGTATTTCTTACACCTTCTCAATTGTGCCTAACGCACTGGGTAAAGATGAATTAAGTCAGAAGAAAAACCTAGCCGCGCTAATGGATGGTTACTTCCATCACGAAGCAAGCAACGAGGGCATTGCGATTGAAGGTGGTCAACACCTTAACGTCAACGTTCTGGACCGAGAGATGTTATTGGATGCGGTTGAACATCCAGAGAAATACCCTCAGTTGACGATTCGAGTGTCTGGTTATGCGGTACGTTTTAACTCTCTAACGACAGAGCAACAGCAAGACGTCATCACTCGTACCTTCACGAATAAGATATAAACACAGTCCATCAAGCACTCAGAAAGTTTAAATAATTAGCTTGTAAATATGCATTGCCCGCCTCTCTTTTCTACCTGGGAGAGGCGGGCTTTTTTTAAAATCACACATTAGATGAAAATTAATAGGTAGTATCCTCTCGCTAACAATACATTCAGCAAACGATTCAATTTCTTATTGATTCATCAAAATAGATCAAATAGACGACTATTTTTCCATCGTGTATGTAAAACCACATCGTTCACTGGTTGTTATTGGTGTCACAAAACACGATAATATCAAGATCGGATTTTAAGAACGTAATAACTATGACCGAATATGTTTTGTTGTTGGTCGGCACTGTGCTGGTGAACAACTTTGTACTGGTGAAGTTTTTGGGCCTATGTCCTTTCATGGGCGTGTCCAAAAAACTGGAAACAGCAATAGGTATGGGCTTAGCGACAACTTTTGTGCTAACGCTCGCGTCAGTGTGTGCGTATTTAGTGGAAAGCTACATCCTTCGTCCACTGGGTATTGAGTACCTTCGAACCATGAGTTTTATTTTGGTGATAGCCGTTGTGGTGCAGTTCACCGAAATGGTTGTGCACAAAACCAGCCCGACGCTTTATCGCTTGCTTGGCATTTTCTTACCGCTGATCACAACAAACTGCGCAGTATTGGGCGTGGCACTTCTTAACATTAATGAAAAACATAACTTTATTGAATCGATCATCTACGGCTTCGGCGCCGCTGTTGGTTTCTCATTGGTGTTGATACTTTTTGCATCCATGCGAGAGCGCATAGCCGCCGCCGACGTTCCTGTACCTTTTAAAGGTGCATCAATAGCAATGATTACAGCAGGTTTAATGTCACTCGCCTTTATGGGCTTTACAGGTTTGGTGAAGTAAGCGATGAGTACGATTTTAATTGCGATTATCGCGTTAGCGGTTCTGGCTGCGATTTTCGGCGCGATACTTGGTTTTGCTTCTATTCGCTTTAAAGTTGAAGCGGACCCTATTGTGGATCAAATCGACGCCATTTTACCGCAAACTCAATGCGGTCAATGTGGCTACCCTGGTTGCCGCCCTTATGCTGAAGCAATTGCAAATGGCGACCACATAAACAAATGTCCCCCTGGTGGTCAGGCAACAATCGAAAAGCTCGCCGACTTAATGGGTGTTGAGCCAGAAGAATCTGCGCACGATCTCGACAGCAAAATTCCAACCGTTGCGTTTATTCATGAAGACATGTGTATTGGCTGCACTAAGTGTATTCAGGCGTGTCCGGTGGATGCAATTGTAGGCGGAACAAAGGCGGTCCATACCGTAATCAAAGACGAATGTACGGGCTGTGACTTGTGTGTTGCCCCATGTCCGACTGATTGTATTGAAATGATTCCTGTGGCAACGACCACAGAAAGCTGGAAGTGGCAACTTCACTCCATTCCGGTACTTAACATTACGGATGCTGCCGACAATGCAGCGAACGTGAAAGATTCAATTAAGTAAGGTTTCACATGTTGTCTTTGATTGAACAAATTCGTACAGGCGCGCTTTGGGATTTCCCAGGTGGTGTGCATCCGGCAGAAAATAAAAAGCAGTCCAACAAAACTGAACTCGCTCATGCGGCTATCCCGTCAGAAATTGTATTGCCGCTAAAACAGCACATTGGTAAAGCGGGTAACCTACTGGTTGCCGAAGGTGACTACTTATTAAAAGGTCAGCCATTAACGCAATCGGAGACCGGCTTTACGGTTCCAGTGCATGCTCCAACATCAGGTACGCTCACCGCGATTGAGCCACGAACTGTCGCGCACCCTTCTGGGTTAAGTGAGTTGTGCGCAGTCATCACGCCTGATGGGAAAGATGCATGGTGTGAAAGAAACCCCGTCGCAGATTACCAACAAGAAACCCCTGACGCACTGATTGATATTATTCGTCTCGCTGGTATTTCTGGTATGGGTGGCGCAGGCTTCCCTACTGCAAAAAAAATCCAATCAGGTTTTGCTCGTACCGAGATTCTTATCGTTAATGCAGCAGAGTGCGAGCCATACATCACGTCTGATGACAAGCTCATGCAAGAACATGCCGAAGAGCTTATTCAAGGTATCGAAATTGTCGAACATATCCTGACACCAAAGCTCACGATTATTGGCATTGAAGACAACAAACCAGAAGCAATCAAAGCGCTAGAAGCTGCGGCTATAAACAAAGATATCGTTATTCGCGTTATCCCAACTAAATACCCTTCTGGCGGTGAAAAACAGCTGATCAAAATTTTAACCAATAAAGAAGTGCCAAGTGGCGCGATTCCAGCCGATATTGGTATTTTGGTCCAGAATGTTGGTTCTCTTTACGCTATAAAACGCGCAGTCATCGACGGTGAGCCGATGATAAAACGCATCGTGACTCTCACTGGTAAAACCTTCAAACAACCACGCAACGTTTGGGCATTGTTAGGGACACCAGTACAAGCACTGTTGGATGAGTTTGGCTATAAAGCAGATAAGAAGTTACAGCGTTTAATTATGGGTGGGCCAATGATGGGCTTTACCCTTCCTCACTCCCAAGTGCCGATTACCAAGACAGCAAACTGTATCCTTGCTCCGACTCGTCGTGAGATCTCTCCGCACCAGTATGAGATGGAATGTATTCGCTGTAGCCAATGTGCAGAAGCGTGCCCTGCTTCGCTGCTGCCTCAACAACTGCAATGGCATGCAAAAGCTGAAGAGTATGACAAACTCGAAGAATTAAACTTAAAGGATTGTATCGAGTGCGGCGCTTGTGCGTTTGTATGTCCAAGTGAAATTCCGCTCGTACAGTACTACCGCCAAGCGAAAGCAGAAATTAGAACTAGAACACAAGAAGCGGAAGCTGCAGAGCGAGCAAAACTGCGTTTTGAAGAGAAAAAAGCGCGTATGGAACGCGAAAAAGCAGAACGTGAAAATCGCTTCAAGAAAGCTGCCGATCAGCGCCGTAAAGAGATGAAGTCTTCTGGCGGCGATGATGCGATAGCAGCAGCAATCGCACGAGTGAAAGCTCAAAAGACAGAAACCACAGAAAAAACAGAGCCAGCAGTAAAACCAGCCGTAGCGGCAGCCATTGCCAAAGCGAAGGCGAAACAAGCGGCAGCAGCTAAAGCAGGCTCTAGTGAACCTGATAACTCAGAAATGGCAAAACTGCGCGAAGAGCGCAAACGTCTTGCTCGCGAACGGAAAGCGCAAAAAGAACAAGGCGAAACGCCAGACAATAACGCTGATGATAAAAAGTCGGCAGTTGCGGCCGCCATCGCCCGAGCTAAAGCGAAAAAAGCACAACAAGAAGATTCAACTGAATCTGTAGAATCGGAAACGTCTGCACAGCAAGACAGCGATCCGAAGAAAGCCGCGGTTGCTGCTGCCATTGCACGTGCCAAAGCACGTAAAGCGAAGCAAGCAGACTCAACTGAAGCGGAAGAAGCTGACGCACCTGCTGAGCAAACCGACGATCCGAAAAAAGCCGCAGTTGCCGCTGCAATTGCTCGAGCCAAAGCGCGCAAAGCTAAGCAAGCAGACTCAACCGAAGCGGAAGAAGCTGACGCACCTGCCGAGCAAACCGAAGATCTGAAAAAAGCCGCCGTGGCTGCTGCGATTGCACGTGCCAAAGCACGTAAAGCGAAGCAAGCAGACTCAACTGAAGCGGAAGAAGCTGAAGCACCTACTGAGCAAACCGACGATCCGAAAAAAGCCGCCGTGGCTGCTGCGATTGCACGTGCCAAAGCGCGAAAAGCGAAGCAAGCAGACTCAACTGAAGCGGAAGAAGCTGACGCACCTGCCGAGCAAACCGACGATCCGAAAAAAGCCGCAGTTGCCGCTGCCATTGCACGTGCCAAAGCGCGCAAAGCGAAGCAAGCAGACTCAGCTGAAGCGGAAGAAGCTGAAGCACCTGCCGAGCAAACCGAAGATCCGAAAAAAGCCGCGGTTGCCGCAGCAATTGCGCGCGCGAAGGCTCGTAAAGCGAAACAAGCAGACTCAACTGAAGCGGAAGAAGCTGAAGCACCTGCCGAGCAAACCGAAGATCCGAAAAAAGCCGCCGTGGCAGCTGCCATCGCTCGAGCCAAAGCGCGCAAAGCGAAGCAAGAAACGCAAACAGAGCCTGTTGAAGAAGCAACCTCCGAAGAACCAGAAGTGGATCCGAAGAAAGCCGCGGTTGCCGCAGCAATTGCGCGCGCGAAGGTACGCAAAGCGCAACAAGAAGCTAATAAAAATAATACTGAGGAGAACGAGTAGTGTCGTTTTTTATTGCCAGTTCACCGCATACCCACAGTCGTCGTAATACGCCAGACTTAATGAAATGGGTGGCACTTTGCGCACTTCCAGGTTTAGTAGCTCAAACCTACTTCTTTGGCTGGGGTACGCTGATTCAGCTGATTTTTGCCATTGCAGTCGCTGTATCCCTTGAAGCCTTAGTCATGATCTGTCGTAAACGCTCACCAATGAGAGCGCTACGTGATAACAGTGCAATAGTTACCGCTTGGTTGTTAGCCGTTGCTATACCACCATGGTCTCCGTGGTGGATTATGGTGATCGGGCTTATTTTTGCGATAGTAATCGCTAAACACCTCTATGGTGGCCTTGGACAAAACTTATTCAACCCTGCAATGGTCGCTTATGTGGTCTTGTTGATCTCTTTCCCAGTACAAATGACGAGTTGGAGTGCACCGACATCACTCATACCTGATCATGTAAATTTTGCAGATACACTCTCTTTAATTTTTACGGGCTATGATTACGACGGCTTATCACTTCAGCAAGTTCGCTCAGGTGTTAACGGTGTGACAATGGCGACACCACTTGATGCATTTAAGACTGGCATTCTTACAGGTGCCACTCCAAGCGAAGTAATGTCGCAGCCGATATTTGATGGCTTAGGTGGTATTGGTTGGCAATGGGTAAACCTTGCTTACCTTCTTGGCGGCATAGTCATGATCAAAAAGCGTATCATCCAATGGTATATTCCAGCAGGTTTCCTTGCGAGTCTGACTCTGTTTAGCCTAGTGTTCACGTTGCTGACGCCAGGGGAAACTGCGTCGCCAATTTTACACTTGTTATCTGGTGCAACCATGCTTGGCGCATTCTTTATTGCAACCGATCCCGTTTCGGCGTCTACCACCGTCAAAGGACGTTTAATCTTCGGTGCGCTTATTGGTGCTTTGGTTTTTATCATTCGCAGTTGGGGCGGTTTCCCAGATGGTGTTGCATTTGCAGTGTTGCTTGCAAATATGTGTGTGCCACTGATCGATTACTACACCAAACCTAGAACTTACGGTCACTGAGGTAAACATGTTAACCGCTATTAGAAAAAATGGTCTGACACTCGCGATATTTGCATGTGCAACAACCGGATTAGTCGCCCTTACTCAGTACCTAACAAAAGACCAAATCAAGGTACAAGAGCAAAAACAATTACTTTCTGTTTTGAATCAAGTCATTCCAGAAAACATGCATGACAACGCACTCACGCAAGCTTGTACAATGGTCACGTCTCCAGATCTGGGGACATTACGTGCGATGCCAGCCTACCTCGCCACGAAGAATGGTGAACCAACAGCAATCGCAATAGAATCTATCGCGCCAGATGGCTACAATGGTGAGATAAAAGTGATTACTGGGATTGATAATCAGGGCAATATTTTGGGGACACGCGTCCTAAACCACCAAGAAACCCCTGGTCTGGGCGATAAAATCGATCTTCGTGTCACCGACTGGATCCTGAGCTTTACAGGAAAACAAGTCACGGAAAACAATTGGAATTCGTGGAAAGTTCGTAAAGATGGCGGCGATTTCGATCAATTTACTGGTGCAACGATCACGCCAAGAGCCGTCGTAAAAGTGGTGCGAAATACCGTTAACTACGTAAACCAATCTCGTGAAGACATTCTTAACCAGCCGTTAGGCTGTGAAGGAGAGCAGTAATGAATGAGAATAAATTACTGATGAAAAACGGTATGTGGAGTAACAACCCCGCTCTCGTACAACTGCTGGGCTTATGTCCACTGCTAGCGGTTTCTTCCACGATAACCAATGCATTAGGTCTTGGTATTGCAACCTTACTCGTGCTAGTTGGATCCAACGTAACAGTTTCTCTTATTCGTAACTATGTGCCAAAAGAGATCCGTATACCTGTATTCGTTATGATCATTGCCTCACTCGTTACCTGCGTTCAGTTGTTAATGAATGCCTATGCGTACGGTTTGTACCTGTCTCTAGGTATCTTTATTCCTCTGATTGTAACGAACTGCATTATTATTGGCCGAGCAGAAGCTTACGCGTCAAAAAATGATGTTGCACCCGCTGCGCTAGATGGTTTGTGGATGGGCCTTGGTATGACGAGCGTCTTGGTTGTTTTAGGTGCCATGCGCGAATTGATTGGTAATGGCACACTATTCGACGGAGCAGACCTTCTCCTAGGAGACTGGGCTTCAGCTCTACGGATTCAAGTTTTCCAATTTGACAATAGCTTCCTGTTAGCGCTTCTCCCACCTGGTGCATTTATCGGTGTTGGGCTGTTGATAGCGCTCAAAAATGTCATAGATAATTCAATTCAGGCACGTCAACCAAAAGAAGAAAAACCAACCATAGAACGTGCTCGCGTCACTAACGCATAACAAGATAAGGCTCTGTCATAGGAGCCTTTTTCATAAACCGCAGAGACGGTATTGGAAGTCAGCAATGAACAAAATAAAAAGAATCGAAATTCTTGAGCGATTACGAGAAAACAATCCGAATCCTCAAACTGAGCTTAACTGGAGCTCCCCTTTTGAGCTGCTAATCGCTGTATTACTATCAGCTCAAGCAACCGATGTAAGCGTCAATAAAGCCACCGACAAGCTTTTCCCTGTAGCGAATACACCTCAAAGCATTCTTGATTTGGGAGTCGATGGCTTAAAAGAATACATAAAGACCATCGGTTTGTTTAACTCAAAGGCAGAAAACACAATCAAGACTTGTAAGATCTTGTTGGAAAAACACAATGGTGAAGTTCCTGAAGATCGTGCCGCGTTAGAAGCGCTACCAGGCGTAGGTCGCAAGACCGCAAACGTCGTGCTCAACACCGCTTTTGGTTGGCCAACTATTGCCGTCGATACGCACATTTATCGCGTGTCGAATCGCACTAAATTTGCGATGGGAAAAACGGTTGATGATGTCGAGCAGAAGCTATTAAAAGTTGTGCCAAAAGAGTTCAAACTCGATGTGCACCACTGGCTCATTCTTCATGGTCGTTATACGTGCGTAGCAAGAAAACCTCGCTGCGGTAGCTGTATTATCGAAGATTTGTGCGAATATAAAGAGAAAGTATACCCAGATAGCTAATGCTATTTGTAAATCAAAGCTAGGAGCAAAAAATGTCAAACGGTCGAATTCTCCACACTATGCTTCGCGTAGGTGATCTAGACAAATCCATCAAGTTTTACACTGAAGTTATGGGCATGCAGCTGCTTCGTACTAACGAAAATAAAGAGTACGAATACACGCTAGCGTTTCTTGGTTATGGTGACGAATCCCAAGGTGCAGTGATCGAACTGACTTACAACTGGGGTAAAACTGAGTATGACCTAGGTACTGCTTTTGGTCATATCGCCATTGGTGTTGATGATATCTACACAACTTGCGACGCTATCAAAGCGGCGGGCGGTAATGTGACGCGTGAGCCAGGTCCAGTAAAAGGCGGAAGCACGCACATTGCATTCGTAAAAGACCCAGATGGTTATATGATTGAGCTTATTCAAAACAAGCAAGCTTCATCAGGTCTTGAAGGCTAAGCGGCACTTCTAATAATCACTTGTACTGCAAGTTGAACTCCGATTACAGGCAGGTCTGCGATCTGCCTGTCCTTTTATAAACAAAACCCTTTACTTGATAATAGTTATCGTTTAGATTTATCCGCAACTTCGATATGCGGGATTACGATAATGATCAGTGAATGGGAAAAACACACACTTCTAGCCGATACGGCACTTCAACTAGATGACCCTGTTCGCAGCATTCTTCATTACCAGCAAGCCCTAAGCCTGAGTGAAGATATCAGCGAATGTGTGGAAATTGAGGCGGACGAGCGATTATTAATTTCTGTGATTTCTTGTCATAACTTAGCTCAGTTCTGGCGTTGGGCTGGAGATACTGACTATGAACTCAAATACCTTCAACTGGCCTCTGAGAAGGTCTTAACACTTATCCCACAATGCCCAAATAAAGAGTGTGCAAGCTTTATCGACTCGATAGGATGCTGTACTAAGGCGTTGATAGACTTTATGAAGCGTCACCCTAATCCGGCTATTGCCAAACAGGTTGAAAAAATCGATACCGCCACCAATTGCGAAGTCATTGCCAAATTCCGCTTAAACTAACATTCAAATTATACAGCAGGAATCACCGAAACGTGCTTGGCAAAATACCACTAAAATATTATTAACAACGTCAGTAAATCAAAAATGCCGAAGCTTTCAGCTTCGGCGTTTTTATATGCATCACACTTGGGTTCGCCCTAGAGATATCACGACTCGGCGGTTTTTGTCTTTTCCTATTGGCGAACCGTTATCTGCAATAGGACGACGCTTGCCGTACCCTTGCACTTGAATTCGATCTTCCGGTAGCCCTAGAGACTGAAAATAGTCACGAAGTGACTCTGCACGTCGCTCTGATAAACTTTGACTCGCACTTTTACCATCGGTTGAATCTGTGTACGTCGCCACCAGCACGAGATCGATATCTTGATTATGTCGGATATAATCTGCAATTTGTGATAAACGCTTTTTAGAAGCCTTGGTTAACTGATCACCTTGTCTTTCGTAGTGCAAAATCGTAAAAGCAATGTCCTCAAAACTATATTTCAATAAGTTGGAAATACAGTCGCTAAACGCGTTGTACTTGTTTTGAAATAGTACTGATGACAATGCGACTTCAATTCTCTGATCTCGGCTCTGCCAATCTTGGTAACTAAAAGTCGGATAACGGCCTTTTTCCAGCTCAGACAAAATGCCCCATGCTGTTTGCCCTCCGACATAACCATCAAACTGTTTAAAAAACTTTAAGTTTGTAATTCGATCGGCGTGTTCACCTGGTCGCCAAGGTGGCGGCATAGAAATGAGACTGACGTTACGTGTTTCTCCCATCGGGCGACGCATTTTTAACTCAAAGTCTAAATTGATTTTTTTATTTGCACGAGATGAAAATACCGCATCTCCAAAGCTTGGAATGGGGTGTACAAGCTGACATTCTAATGGTGTATTGACCACCATTTCCCATTGAGATTGCTGTGGAGTTGCAGCATAACGTTTGCCCATCAAAGCGAAGCTGCTTGTGCTAAACAACGAAAATACAACACCACTGGTAATCAGCCATTTCTTCATCTAATACTGTCTCTTAAACGGCAGTCTGTTGCCGTCAATTTGCATCAATAAAACCACTTCAACCGGCATGCAAAAATCTCGCCAATATAGGGTTATCTGTCACACTGCCATTAATGTGAGCCACCGTGTTCCAATCACCTTAACCGCCACTTAGCGTTTTACTTCCTCATGTTTTATCGGTTTACATGATGCAAAGTATGGCGAATAAACGTCTACATAATATGCAATACAAACTTATTGATTGGATGCAAAATAGAATTCCGGTTTTCTCTTAAATTGCGGTTTTTCTCATCGGTATAATCTGCAATAATGCAGCCTTCGTCACACAAAAATAAGCCAACATGACACTAGAAAATGAAGCTCTAACCTTGAAAAAACGCTTTCGTGGTTATTTCCCTGTGGTAGTAGACGTTGAGACCGCTGGTTTCAATGCTCAAACTGATGCACTTTTAGAAATCTGTGCCGTTACGTTGAAAATGGACGAACATGGCGTGTTGCATCCGGCCTCCACCATTCATTTTCATGTGGAGCCATTTGAAGGCGCTAACTTAGAAAAAGAAGCGCTTGAATTCAATGGTATTCGTGACCCTTTCAGCCCTCTTCGTGGTGCTGTTTCTGAGCAAGAGGCGCTAAAGGAAATTTATAAGCTTATTCGCAAAGAACAAAAAGCCGCAGATTGCTCACGTGCAATTATGGTTGCTCATAACGCAGCATTCGACTTGGGTTTTGTAAATGCAGCAAATGAACGCTGTAAACTAAAAAGAGTCCCTTTTCATCCCTTTGCTACTTTTGATACGGCTACATTAAGTGGCCTTGCTTATGGCCAAACAGTTCTCGCTAAAGCATGCAAAACAGCCGGGATGGAATTTGATAACCGTGAAGCACACTCTGCGCTTTACGATACACAAAAAACAGCAGAATTATTCTGCGGTATTGTCAACAAATGGAAGGCCCTCGGCGGTTGGCCGCTTGTCGACGAAGAATAATAAGTAAACACAACATATTAGGAAAAGTATGAATCCTGTCGTTATATCAGTGTGCGTCATGCTCGTGTTAGCATTGATGCGCGTAAACGTGGTGGTTGCCCTCACGTTTAGTGCCATCGTAGGCGGCCTAGTCGCAGGCATGAGCCTTGGGGATACGGTTGCCGCATTTGAAAGTGGTCTAGGTGGCGGTGCAACTATCGCGCTAAGCTACGCCATGTTAGGTACTTTCGCTGTTGCCATCTCGAAATCAGGCATCACGGATCTACTGGCCAAAAGTGTTATCAAGCGCTTAAATGGTAAAGAAAACTCCGCTTCCACTACTGGCTTAAAGTACGCCGTGTTGGTGGCGTTAGTGCTTGTCACGATGTCATCTCAGAACGTAATTCCGGTCCATATCGCCTTTATTCCAATTTTGATTCCACCTCTTTTGGGCGTATTCGCGAAACTTAAGCTCGACCGACGTTTGGTCGCGTGTGTTCTTACCTTCGGTTTGATCACACCTTACATGATCTTACCTGTTGGTTTCGGCGGTATTTTCTTAAACAACATTCTATTAAAGAACCTACATGACAACGGTTTGGAAAACGTGGTTGCAAGCCAAGTCCCAACCGCCATGTTACTGCCAGGTGCAGGCATGCTGTTTGGTCTATTACTGGCTATCTTTGTTAGCTATCGTAAACCGCGTGTCTACAAAGAAACTGAGTTGACTGTCGTTGACGAAACCGATCATGTCATCAATAAAAAGCACATCTTAGTTGCGGCACTTGGTATTGTCGCTGCATTGGGTGTTCAGCTTTACACGGGTTCAATGATTATCGGTGCTCTAGCTGGCTTTATGGTGTTTACTTTCGGCGGCGTTATTGCATGGAAAGAGACGCACGACGTGTTCACTAAAGGTGTACACATGATGGCAATGATTGGCTTCATCATGATTGCAGCGGCAGGTTTTGCAGCAGTAATGAAGCAAACTGGCGGTGTTGAAACACTAGTACAATCGCTATCAACCAGCATCGGTGACAATAAGCCTTTAGCTGCACTACTGATGCTGATCGTTGGTCTGTTGGTAACAATGGGCATTGGTTCATCGTTCTCTACGATTCCAATCCTTGCAACTATCTATGTGCCTCTTGCGCTAGCATTCGGCTTCTCGCCGATGGCAACGATTGCACTGGTAGGTACTGCGGCTGCGTTAGGTGATGCAGGCTCTCCAGCTTCTGACTCTACATTAGGCCCTACATCTGGTCTAAATGCCGACGGTCAACATGAGCACATTTGGGAAACAGTCGTTCCAACCTTTATCCATTACAATATCCCTCTAATCATCTTTGGTTGGATTGCAGCAATGGTGCTTTAATACTATTGTTTGGATGGATATACATTTAGTTACGAAAAAGCCGCTCAATGAGCGGCTTTTTGTTATTCATAACTGTGGTTATTGCGCTGGCATATTGTCAATAATACGCTCACGAATCAGCTTCAAGGTTGGTTCTGTCGACAGGTAATCGATGGCAATCGGAAAATAAGCGTCGTTAATTTTAAGAACCAAGCTAGGGTAAGAGTTCACACCTAGGCTCTTTGCAAGGCTCAATTGATCTTCGAACACACCCTCTAAGAAAGAGCCATCCATGTCATTCTTGAATTGCTGAACATTCAAGCCAATTTCTCTCGCTAGTTGCAAGTGAGTGGCTTCTTCATGAGGAGGCATCGCACGTAAGTAATACGCATGCTGAATCGCTTCTAGCATCTGCTCATAAGAGTCTTGAAAGCCCGCTGCAATAACCGCACGACAAGATTGGTAAGTGCTTCTAACTGGCGTACAAAGCTTCCAGAAATCGTAGTTAAACTTAGTGCCTAACTGGCGCTCAATCTGCTTCCAAATACCTTCGAGTTTTTGTTGCATCTCGGGCGGCATCGGTAAATTAGTATCTGGCGCAAGACCACCAACCACATACTCAAACTGAATCACACCTGGCAGTTGCTGTTTTAGTTTATCCAGCGTTGGTTTGTAACCCCAACACCAACTGCACATTGGGTCATGCACGTAGTAAAGCTTTATATCCACTTTAATAATTAAACCTTTAAAATCATCTCAAAATCTCAGAGTAATTATACAGTCTCATAAGTTGAAAAACTGCTTTATCTTAATAATTCGCTCTAAAGCCAGTCTATACGAGGCGTGTTAAGTTTCATTGTAGATCTTAGGTTAGATAAACAAGTCTGTCAGCTGAGAACTCTAGCCCACCTAGCTCATTTTGTTCGCACAAACTCTTAAAATGTTCAGTACAATACAGAAAGCTCGCTCCTAGCATCTTTGACTTGAAAACAACCTTTTCTGCAACGTCGCTTTCATTAAATACTAACACCTCTACACCTGCTAAGCTGCCATATTCAATTTTTTGGACGCACTTATCTTCATCTTCTTGCCCAAACTCCAACGGTGTATACAGGTACCATTCCTCTTCTTTATAGCGAATCGATAAGAACTCGCCTACTTTGCTCAATGGCTCTTTTAAAGATGCATAAGCTTTAGGGCAAAGCACTAAGAAAACCCGTAACCATAAACTGATATCAGGAAGTAATGAGTCTTTCTTGAGAACATCTTCAAACTCAATATCTACTTCACCCCATATACTTTTGAAAGAAAAGTTTTCTAATGGCTGCACAAAGATTTTTTCTATTAAATCCATGTCACCTAACTGCCTAGCTACAGAACTAGGCGTAGTGCTCACGATTTTATATTCATTGTGACAGTCGAAAATATTATAAACCGTCATTAATCTATCAACTCCTCATGTTTTACTACCAAGTGCTACCTA
Source organism: Vibrio sp. 779(2023) (assembly GCF_033344285.1). NCBI lineage: Bacteria > Pseudomonadati > Pseudomonadota > Gammaproteobacteria > Vibrionales > Vibrionaceae > Vibrio > Vibrio sp. 779(2023). Next base: position 133,564 of record NZ_JAWPOM010000010.1, on the reverse strand, counting down.
TGGGTAAGTTACTTTTCAAATCATTTTTCATGAAGGAAACAGGCCTAAAAAAGCTGCGTTTTAGAGGAGAAAGCTAATTTTCTCGTCGACCATTACAGTGCTTACAAACCTCAAAATCAGAGAAATAGTATTTTCATATTAATAAAAATCACTAATTAAATGGATCTGTCAAATTAGAAGAAAACATGATGCCATTGAGCTGATTTTGTTCACACAAAGCCTTAAACTTATCTGTACAGTACAAGGTGCCCGCTCCTTCTAACCGAGACTTGAAAACCATTTTGTCTTTAACATCATCGTCAATAAAAACAAGGGTATCTAACCCATCTCGGCTCCCATATGCGATTTTTTCTACACACTTTCTCTTGTTTTCCTGTCCAAAAGTCAGTGATGCATATAAATACCATTGCCCACCTTGGTAGTTAGCAGGTAAAAACTCTCCGTGTTCAGTTAGATCAGCATTCAATATTTCATATGCCCTCGGAGATAAAACAAGGTATGTTCGCGCCCATAAACTAATATCAGGCAATAGAGAATTGTACTTAAATACATCTTGAAACTTTACCTCCACAGGCTTCCAAATATCTTGCAGAGATTGGTTTTTAATAGCCTGTAATAAGATCCTCTCAAAATAGTCGAAGTCACCTAACTGGCTAGCGATTTCATCGGGACCAGAGCAGACCGTTTGAAATTCTCTTAAATTATCTATTATCTTGTAAACTGTCATAATCCTCCCAAAACTTGGTTCTTAGCGTCCAATGCTGATTTATGATGGGGCTTACTCTTCGAGTGCATTTTGTGCCGAAATAAGTTGGCCTAAAAATTCTGGGGAGTTAAATTGCCTTTAGTGTAATTCCTTAACCAAATACCATTTGTAGCAACTCCCTTATCAAAGACGTGTAAGCAATGATGTTTGAAAACGACTTTACGAAATAGATGGCAGCATACATCGTAATTACACGCCAATATACATCAAAATTCATACTGGAATTTTTGTATACACTAGGCGGGATTAACATGGCTTCGCGAGGTTTACGAGATAGGCAGTTAGAACAAAGCTTTATGTTCATTCCACTAACCTAAAAAGAAAAAGGAGCCAGTACGGCTCCTTCGTATTCTATCGCTAAATGTGAGTATTTACGAATTACTCAGCTTGATCTTCAGCGCGCGCTGCTGCTTCTTTGATTAGAGGCTGCAGTTCACCTTTTTGGAACATTTCTAGAATAATGTCACAACCGCCGATAAGCTCACCTTCAACCCATAGTTGAGGGAAAGTTGGCCATTGCGCGTACTTTGGTAACTCAGCACGGATATCTGGGTTTTGCAGAATGTCTACGTAAGCGAACTTCTCACCACATGCCATTAGTGCCTGTGACGCTTGAGAAGAGAAACCACAGCTAGGTAGTTTCGGTGATCCTTTCATGTACAGCAGGATTGAGTTTTCAGAGATCTGCTGTTTGATTTTGTCGATAGTTTCCATCGCTTCCTCATTCATGGGTTTGAACTTTATTTATTTGCCACATTCTACTCAATAACGACAGAATAAAAACCATATAATTAATAAGGCTTAATTTTAGGTTGCTCATTGGCGAGCAATGCAGCACTTCACCACTGCTAACCTCTTAAAATATTTTCATATCGGGGTTTTAATAAAGTAAAAACTTGCTAAAATACTTAGCAAGTCAGCCTTAAAGGCGACATAGCTATAAAAAAACACTGGAAGCAATCGAAAGGTCATCCTTTCAAATCAATGGAGAATCGAGTAATGGCATTTGAACTACCAGCTCTTCCTTACGCGAAAGACGCACTAGAACCACACATCTCAGCAGAGACTCTAGACTACCACCACGGTAAGCACCACAACACTTACGTTGTTAAGCTTAACGGTCTTATCCCTGGTACTGAGTTCGAAGGCAAAACTCTAGAAGAGATCATCAAGACTTCTACTGGTGGCGTATTCAACAACGCAGCGCAAATCTGGAACCACACGTTCTACTGGCACTGTCTTGCTCCAAATGCGGGCGGCGAGCCAACTGGCGCAGTTGCAGACGCAATCAACGCAGCATTCGGTTCTTTTGAAGAATTCAAAGCGAAGTTTACTGATTCAGCAATCAACAACTTCGGTTCTTCATGGACTTGGCTGGTTAAGAAAGCTGACGGCTCTCTAGAGATCGTTAACACTTCTAACGCTGCTACTCCTCTAACAGAAGAAGGTACAACACCACTTCTAACTGTTGACCTATGGGAACACGCGTACTACATCGATTACCGCAACGTACGTCCTGATTACATGAACGGCTTCTGGGCTCTAGTAAACTGGGACTTCGTAGCTGAGAACCTAGCGAAGTAATATACTTCCCCATAAGTTCAATTTAGTCTTATTCAAAAGCCCGCTATTTAGCGGGCTTTTTTGTTTCGCCTTCCCTAGCACCTTTAAATAATTCCCTCTTTTACTAAAGTTCTTCTTATCCACGCCGTTAAAAGAGCATCGAGCGAGGAACATCATGCAAATTCATACGTTAGACAAAGCTGCAATTATCAACGAACTTCAGTTCGGTAATGGTATTAACCATGCCGTACACGAAGGTCGTCGTGCGGATTTCTCGCTGATTCTGTCTATGTTCTCTAATGATGTTCGCGATGTGGTCCCAGTTGAAGAGGTCCAGGAAGTCATCACCAGTGACAGTATTCTTCGCCAACAATTGGGTTTATCGCAACCTCAAGCTCTTCGTTCTGATAGCAGCAGCTATGAACTCGCAGCTGAACAAGCGAAACAGTTTCACGATGCAGGATTGCCTTCCGCAAAGCTGAGCCATTACCTAAAACCAGATGCGCTGACTTACCTGCCTGAAGACACATTCAACCTACCAGAGGAGGTTTATCACAACCTATCTGGTCATGAGCGACGCAGATTGGGCGAACGCAACAAACAACTGATCCCAGATGCTGGGCTATATAATCAGCTAGTGACGGCTCAACGTCAGCATCAAATTCAAGCTAAAGCATAGAGATCCGCTTTTTATCCAATAGCTTGCAATACCTACACGTCAGAAATGTGACGTCTTACAAATTACCGCACAATAGTCCTCACTCGAAAGCGTTAGTTTGAAGCCTTTCACACTGAACTCAACGAATTTCAACCATGCTATTAGCACAAACCACTGGTGTATTGTTTTTCACATATGGATACAGTGAAGGTGCTATGGATATCAAAGAATCAATTATTCTCGTCACGTCTGCAGGTTCGGTTATAGGAAGAACCTGTGCAAATCACTTTGCTCACCTTGGAGCAACGTTGATTCTTTGTGACCAAAATTCTAGCGCTTTGAGAGCGAGCTATGAGCAAATCAGCGCTTTCACTGACAAAGTGTATGCGATGAATGTGTGTAGTGATAACACAACGTCCATTAACTTATTGTTTGACCAGATAGAATCACAGCTACGTGCGACACCAGATGTGATTGTTAATTGCTGGACCAGCTCTCCTATGCCTGGCTTAATGGCGCCAGAACCAATGAGTACTTACATTGATCACTTGTCGTCTGCGGCACGCTTCCTTTATACCTACGGCCAAGTAGGAGCAGAGCGCTTTCGAGCCAGAAACAAGAAAGGCGTCATTGTTAACGTCATTTCTCATGACAACCATGAAGACTTTACGGGAGTTGAAAGCATGGCGGCGTTGGTGTCAGGTTTTACTCACAGCTGGGCAAAAGAACTCACACCATTCAACATTCGAGTGGGCGGCGTTATTCCCTCGGTAAATCATACAAAAGAAGAGCTCAACGAGAGACACTGGGCTGAGATCCAAGACGAACTAGTCCGCAACACAGCATACATCGTCGCGAATGAATACTTCAGTGGCCGAGTAGTTGCGACCGAAGTGTAAGCATACACAGCAACTCTGTTTTCCCAAGCCAGATGTAACTCCTGCACCAAAATAAAAAAAGCCCCAGTCATTTGACTGGGGCTTTAACCTTTTCCCGATTAAGGTTCCGTGCTAGCGAAAACCTTGCTCACTCGATTTTTTAATTACGCGTCAGCTTTTTCTTTCTTTGCTTTAGGTGCTGCTTTTGCTGCTTCTTGGTCTGCTTTCTTCTTGATAACAGTTGTACCTTCGAAAGTTTCGCCTTCAACAAATGCTTTACCGTAGTAAGAAGCCATCAACACATCTTTAAGTTCGCTGATTAGAGGGTAACGTGGGTTCGCACCAGTACATTGGTCATCGAACGCTTCTACCGCTAGCTCATCCAGTTTCGCTACGAAATCTGATTCAGCAACACCTGCCGCTTGGATAGACATTGGGATGTCTAGGTTAACTTTTAGTTCATCCAACCATGCTAGTAGACGTTCAATCTTCTGAGCAGTACGGTCACCTTCTTGGCTTAGGCCTAGGTGGTCAGCAACTTCAGCGTAACGACGACGTGCTTGTGGACGGTCGTATTGAGAGAACGCAGTTTGTTTAGTTGGATTGTCGTTCGCGTTGTAACGTACCACGTTAGAGATAAGTAGTGCGTTAGCTAGGCCGTGTGGCAAGTGGAACTCAGCACCCAGTTTGTGAGCCATTGAGTGACAAACACCTAGGAATGCGTTCGCAAATGCAACACCAGCGATAGTAGCTGCGTTGTGTACTTTCTCACGAGCGATTGGGTCATTTGCACCGTTCGCATAGCTTGATGGTAGGTACTCTTTTAGCATCTTAAGTGCTTGAAGAGCTTGGCCATCTGAGTATTCGTTAGCAAGAACTGATACGTAAGCTTCTAGAGCGTGAGTTACTGCATCGTAACCACCAAATGCTGTTAGAGACTTAGGCATGTTCATTACTAGGTTCGCATCAACGATTGCCATGTTTGGCGTGATTTCGTAGTCAGCTAGTGGGTATTTCGCACCAGTCTTGTCGTCAGTAACAACCGCGAATGGCGTAACTTCTGAGCCAGTACCTGAAGTTGTAGTGATACATACAAGCTCAGCTTTTTTACCCATTTTAGGGAACTTGTAGATACGTTTACGGATGTCCATAAAGCGCATTGCTAGTTCTTCAAAGTGAGTTTCTGGGTGTTCGTACATTACCCACATGATTTTCGCTGCATCCATTGGTGAACCACCGCCTAGCGCTAGGATAACGTCAGGTTGGTAGCTAGCCATTTGAGCCGCACCTTTTTCTACTACAGACAGTGTTGGGTCAGCTTCAACATCGAAGAATGTTTGAACTTCCATGCCTTGAGCTTTCAGTAGGCTTACTACGTCATCTGCGTAACCGTTGTTGAATAGGAAACGGTCAGTTACTAGGAATGCACGTTTCTTACCTTCTAGGTCGCCAAGCGCGATTGGAAGGCTACCACGACGGAAGTAGATTGACTTAGGTAGTTTATGCCACAACATGTTTTCAGCTCGCTTCGCTACAGTTTTCTTGTTGATTAGGTGTTTAGGACCTACGTTCTCAGAGATAGAGTTACCACCCCAAGAACCACAACCTAGCGTTAGAGATGGCGCAACGTTGAAGTTGTACAAGTCACCGATACCACCGTGAGTAGTCGGGATGTTGATTAGGATACGAGCTGTCTTCATCTTGTCACCGAAGTAACGGATACGATCAGCGTTAGTATCTTGGTTAGTGTAAAGACCAGATGTGTGGCCGATACCACCAATCTCAACCATAGTTACCGCTTGAGCAACCGCGTCTTCGAAGTTGTCAGCACGGAATAGACCTAGAGTTGGAGATAGTTTCTCGTGAGCGAATGCGTCATCGTGAGATACTTTACCCAGACCTTCACCAACAAGAACTTTAGTGTCTGCTGGAACTTTAACGCCTGCCATTTCAGCGATTGCTGCTGCTGGCTGACCTACGATTTTCGCGTTTAGCGCGCCATCGATAAGAAGAACTTTACGAACTTTATCAGCTTCTGCTTTGCTTAGGACATACGCTTTGTGAGAAGCAAAACGCTCTTTCACTTCGTCGTATACTTCGTCAACTACGATTGCAGCCTGCTCAGAAGCACATACTACACCGTTGTCGAAAGTCTTAGACATAAGGATAGAAGCAACAGCACGTTTGATGTCTGCTGTTTCATCGATAACAACAGGAACGTTACCTGCACCTACACCGATTGCTGGCTTACCAGAAGAGTAAGCGGCTTTAACCATGCCTGGACCACCAGTTGCAAGGATAAGAGCGATGTCATCGTGTTTCATTAGAGCGTTTGAAAGCTCAACAGAAGGCTGGTCGATCCAACCGATGATGTCTTTTGGTGCGCCTGCTGCTACTGCTGCATCTAGAACGAGTTTAGCTGCATCGTTAGTTGAGTTTTTCGCACGTGGGTGTGGTGAGAAGATGATACCGTTACGAGTCTTCAAAGAGATTAGAGATTTGAAGATCGCTGTAGAAGTTGGGTTAGTCGTTGGTACGATACCGCAGATGATGCCTACAGGCTCAGCGATAGTCATAGTACCTAGGTTGTCATCCTCTTCTAAGATGCCACACGTTTGTTCGTCTTTGTATTTGTTGTAGATAAACTCAGAAGCAAAGTGGTTCTTGATTACTTTATCTTCAACAATACCCATACCAGATTCTTCTACCGCTTGTTGAGCTAGCGGGATACGGGCCTGGTTAGCTGCAAGCGATGCTGCACGAAAGATTTTATCTACTTGCTCTTGAGAGTAAGTAGCGAACTCTTCTTGCGCTTTCTTAACGCGAGCAACCATTGCATCTAGTTCAGCCATATTAGTTACAGGCATAGGGAATCTCCTAAAATTAACAAATATTAAAAACTTTTTACTAAGGCTATTACTTATCGTTTTTACTGTTTATCAGTCACTTAGAAAACAAACGTCTTAGTAAATTGCTTTCAGGACTGAGTATAATATTTCAGAGTGTGAAAAAAATTGACTTGGATCAGTTCTCACCACCTAAATACTACCAAAGTGGTGCCTCATCACACCAAAATGACATAAATCACTGATAAACAAATAAATTAACTTTCATTTTTTATTGAGTAAAAAAGAAGCAAATGGACAAATAAATAAAAGAAACTACAACAACCTGTAAAAAAGTTTCATTTTTGACCAACAAAATTACATGTAGGCCCAATTCTTTGTGCTACTGAGAGTATATCGAACCGAATACATCTCTCTACAAACCACCTTGGTTTTTATCAAAAATGTGCGAATGTTAACGTTTATGTAAAACAGTGCAATTTATCAGCAACTTTATACGTAACATTTCCTTTCCAGATTAGATACAGTTTATTAAAGAATTAGTTTTTCTCACTTAAATGGCAGGGAATGCGTTAGTTTTTTTCATTTCTTACAACCTAACTTTTGCCTTACATTACGCCCAAATTACCCCTTCTCCTTTTCACTAATGTGAACTTTGATGAGTACGCAACATGCAAACTTTTGAACTTGCTATCTTCTTGCAGTTTTTTCTCGGTTTGGTCGCCGCAGTAAACCCTGTTGGTATCATGCCTGTGTTTGTGTCACTAACCGGGCATATGACTCCAGACGAAAAGCGCAATACGGCAACAACAGCAAATGTGGCTGTTGCGATCATCCTGATCATTTCGCTTTTTGCTGGTCAGTTACTGTTAGACATGTTCAGTATTTCTCTGGATTCGTTTCGTGTCGCTGGCGGGTTGCTATTACTTAGCATCGCATTCTCGATGATGAGCGGTAAACTGGGGGAAGATAAGCAGAACAAACAAGAGAAAACGGAATACGTCAGTCGTGAACAGATTGGTGTGGTCCCTCTTGCCATGCCTTTAATGGCAGGTCCTGGTGCAATCAGTTCGACTATTGTTTATGGTGCACGCTACCCAAGCATGTTCGATACCGTGGGCATTAGTATTACGATTGGTTTGTTCTGCCTTTGTTCATGGCTATTATTCCGTTCTGCCCCATTGATCGTACGATTTTTAGGTCAAACTGGAATCAACGTCATTACTCGTATCATGGGTTTGATATTGGGCGCGCTTGGCATAGAGTTTATTGCGAATGGCTTACGCAACTTATTTCCAGGATTAGCCTGAGTTTCTATAAAATTGTATGATAGAGCGATTCAACAATGGATCGCTTTGTCATGACGACTGACTCTCTTAAACATACTCTATATGTCACCATTTTTGGTACTCATACCAAAGCTGGTAAAACGTTCGATATTGCTCTCATTATCGCGATCATCAGTTCGTTAATCGTACTGGTGTTAGATTCGATACCCTCCGTTCGGGCCGAGTGGGAAAAAGAGCTGAAGTTTATTGAATACACATTTACTGGCCTATTCACGATTGAATACCTTCTAAGGCTTTATTGCTCCCCCAAACCTGCCGCCTACGCAAAGAGTTTTTATGGTGTCGTCGATTTACTTGCGATTTTGCCCACTTATTTAGCACTCTTCTTCCCATCCGCTTCGTTTATGGGTGTGATCAGGGCGCTGCGAGTGATGCGAATATTCCGCATACTCAAGTTAGTCCGATACCTCCAAGAGTCCAATATCCTCTTACGTTCACTGCTTATGGCGCGCAGAAAGATTTTTATCTTCTTTAGTTCCGTCGCCATTATGGTAACGATTTTCGGCTCGTTGATTTTTATCATTGAAGGACCTGAAAACGGATTTACTAGCATTCCTAAAAGTATTTATTGGGCGATCGTGACCATCACAACGGTTGGGTATGGTGACTTGGTCCCGCAAACAGACCTAGGTAAAGGGCTTGCATCACTCACTATGTTACTGGGTTATTCCATTTTGGCGGTACCTACAGGTATTTTCACTGCCGAACTGCACCAAGAGATGCAATCGCACAAAGTATTGGTGAAATGCCCAAACTGCTCCCACGCAGGGCACGACTCTGACGCAATTTACTGTAAACATTGTGGTAGTGAACTAGCCGATCCAGACAAAAGAGTCGTTCGAACGGAAGACGACGCATGAAAAAAGAGCTCCCTACGGAGCTCTTTTATTTTGTCATCAAATAAAGGATTGATGTGATTATGCTTTCTCAGACAGAATAATTCTCAGAGTACGACGCAATGGCTCCGCAGCACCCCAAAGCAGTTGGTCACCAACAGTGAAAGCATTTAGGAAATCATCACCCATTGCCATCTTACGTAGACGACCCACTGGTACAGACATTGTGCCCGTAACTTTTGCCGGTGTTAGCTCTTGAGCAGTGATGTCACGGTCGTTAGGAATCACTTTCACCCAATCGTTATGAGTGGCGATGATTTCTTCGATTTCGTCCATTGGTACATTTTGTTTAAGCTTGATAGTAAGTGCTTGAGAGTGACAACGCATCGCGCCAATACGCACACAGGTACCGTCAATTGGGACAGGTGAACTTTGAGAACCCAAAATTTTATTCGCCTCGGCGCCCGCTTTCCACTCTTCTTTACTCTGACCATTATCGCGCTTCACATCGATCCATGGGATCAACGAACCAGCTAGTGGCACACCGAATTTATCGGTAGGGAAAGAGCCGCTGCGCATTGTATCCGCAACTTTCTTATCAATATCTAGGATAGAGCTTGATGGGTTTGCAAGTTCAGAGCTCACAGAGTCATTGATAACGCCCATTTGCGAGATCAACTCACGCATATTTTGCGCACCAGCACCAGATGCGGCTTGATAAGTCATTGCGCTTGTCCACTCAACAAGGCCTTTCTCAAATAGACCACCTAGCCCCATTAGCATTAAACTAACCGTACAGTTACCACCGACAAATGTGTTCGTGCCACCGTGGATGCCTTGTTGGATTTGCTTTAAGTTCACTGGATCAAGTGTGATGATCGAATCTTCAGCCATACGTAGCGTAGAGGCCGCGTCAATCCAGTAGCCTTTCCAACCAGCCTGACGAAGTGCAGGGAAAACTTTTTCTGTGTAGCTACCACCTTGACAGGTGATTACCGCATCAAGCTGTTTTAAGCTTTCAATATCATACGCGTCTTGCAGTAAGCCTGCGTCTTTTCCTAAGTTAGGAGCAGGAATACCAACTTGAGAAGTACTGTAGAATACTGGTTCGATTAGGTCGAAGTCTTTCTCTTCAACCATACGCTGCATAAGGACTGAACCAACCATACCGCGCCAACCAACTAAACCAACTCTCATCGTATTAACTCTCCATGTATTAAAAAACCTACCCCATAGTTAATTTTTCACAGCAAAATCTCAACCCCTATTTTGTAAATAAGCGCGTTTTTTAACCTTTTCCTCTGAAAAACCGGGTTACACGAGATTTTTTAGTGTTTGGTTTGCGGTTTTAACCATTTTTCAAGTAGGGAAAGCACTTTAGCCCCCTAATTGGTCTTACCACTCAATGAGAAAATAACACATGAGGCACAATAATTTCACATTACACAACATTTAAAACCAAAAAAGTTAAAACAAACTAACAGTTAATTTCACAAGCAAACGTTTTTACCGACGAACATCAAGATAAAACACCAAATGTTCGAAATATAATTTTTGTTAATGTATGTTATGCGCGATTACAACAAGGAGCGCCTTCCTCTATTGCTCCAAGATTGACAGAGGCACATATGAAGCAAGTTACACCACGCCTACCAAGCTTGATACAGGTATTTATCTCGCTCGGTTTATTTCTCCTGCTGGCATTTTCGTTCACAGCCAAGCTAGACCTACCGATTCAGCTAGCGCTATACATCGGTTGGTTCATTGTCATGATATTGGGCATAAAGCTTGGCCATCAGTATAAAGATCTGGAAAAAGCAGCACTAAATGGCATTTCCAATGGACTTGGAGCCGTTTTAATCCTTTTGGCCGTTGGCGCGCTTGTAGGTACTTGGATCTCTGGTGGTATTGTTCCAACCATTATTTACTACGGCCTTAAAGCAATCCACCCTTCCATCTTTTTGCTCGCGACCATGATCATCTGTTCATTGACTGCGCTAGCGACTGGCACATCTTGGGGTGCGGCTGGCACGGCAGGTATTGCAATGATGGGTATCGGTCAAGGTCTTGGTGTTCCTGCGCCAATCACTGCAGGTGCCGTACTTTCAGGCTGTTACTTTGGTGACAAAATGTCGCCTCTATCGGATTCAGTAATCCTTGCTTCATCTATGTCTAACGTTGAAGTGATGGAACATATTAAAGGCATGTTGCCGATAGCACTCATTAGCTACATTATTACAGGCATTATGTTTACTGCATTTGGCTTCCACTACGCAGGTCAAGTTGACATGAGCCAGGTAGACTCTGTCATTAAAGCGATGGAACAGCAGTTCTACATCACCCCTTACTCATTTGTTCCTGTGATCATCGTATTGTCACTTCTAGCGATGCGTATGCCTTCATTCCCAGTGATCAGTTTTGGTTCTCTGCTAGGTATTATTTGGGCAGTGATGATCCAAGATGTCGATTTCCTAACCGCGTTCAACACGGCTTGGGCTCCGTTTGCAATCTCATCTGGCGTAGATTTCATTGACTCAATCCTTAACCGTGGCGGCATGTCTTCAATGCTTGGATCGGTAGCGGTTATCGTATTCGGCCTTGGTTTTGGCGGTCTACTAGATAAAGTAGGCGTGCTAGAGACTATCGCGAAGCTGTTTGAAAAACGCGTTCAAAGTGCAGGTTCATTGGCAACAAGCACAATTGGTACGGCCTTTATGGGCAACGTATTTGGTTCAGCGATGTACGTTTCACTTATTCTGACCCCAAAAATCTGTGCGAAGAACTATGACCGTCTAGGCTACAAACGTAAGAATTTGTCTCGTAACGCAGAATTTGGCGGCACGCTAACCTCAGGTATGGTCCCTTGGAGTGACAACGGTATCTACATGGCCAGTATTTTGGGTGTTGCTACACTGTCTTATGCCCCGTTCATGTGGCTGAGTTTTGTATGTATCATCGTAACGATCTTCACTTCTTACATGGGTTGGTTTGTTGATAAGTGCGAACCAACAGCAGAAGCAGTTGAAGAAGCTGAAGGCGAATTAAAGCAGCAAACCGCTTAACTTCGTAGAGATAGGAAGAACCTCCCTTCCGAATTCAATACTAAAAAAGAGCGCTTTAAAGCGCTCTTTTTTTATTTCCAAAACAAATCGTTAGCTTTGTTTTACTGGCGTTTTTACGGCTGCACGCTTCCCAAACCAATAGCCCAAGCCAAGCGGTGCAAAGAATATAACGGCAATGAACAGAATAAAGTAGATGATGGTACTTTTGACAAGTTCAATCAGCTTAGTCATGGCGAGATTCACAACCTCTTGCGACACTCGATCCATATCTTGAGCAAACTTCTCGCGCTCATGGGTAATGATCTGTGCGATTTCTTGACGTTCTCTGGCAACCATCAGCTCTATAGCTTGGCGTTCTTCACCCAACTGAGATAAACGCGCCTCCGTCCTTTGATCGATATCGTCAACCAAAGGTTGTAACTCCAGCGCCATTTGTTCTGCCAAATAACGCATGTACTCTGGGTTGTTATCGATAAAATCCCTCATCGAATCAGCGGTAACTTGCAAACTATTGAGCGCCGCATTGACTTTTTCGATACTGGCAGAGCTATTCAAGGCCAACAACTGCGCTTTCCACGTCATAATTTTTGGTGTCTGTTCTGATACCAGACTTAGACGATCAGAGACATCCCCAAGTGCTTCTGGCATCGTGCCTAGCGTTGTAACGGCTTCCTCTTCGCTAATTTGGTTTGCATCTAACCACCCACGGTAAGCCGGAGTCCTAATCATGCTTAAATCAGCGAATGGATGCTGCTTGGCGAACTCTGCAACAAACGTTTGTGTCTTGATGTATGCTTCTTTCTTCAATAAAGATTGAGCCAGTTTATCTACCTCTTTCGCTAAATAAACGGAAACTAACTTGGCCTCACCGGACGCAAAGAGCTCATTACCAGAAGCGGTAGTAAAGAACTGTTCCATTTGTAGCGTGAAAGTCCATGTATCAATCAGTGCAGCCATTGGGGACACTTGATACGCAGAAGCTTGGATGCCCTCTTCAGCATTTATCTTCCAAAGTAAAATATAAGATTGATGAACTTTATCATGAGGATCATATTGTTCGTGTAGTGCATCTGCTGCTTGCTCAACCTGAGCAAAAAACTGCTGCGCATACTCACGAGTCAAAAGACGCATATTGAGCTCTTGTTTGGTAAGAGGGACGGTTTGACTCTCGATCTTGACTTCGAGCAGGGAGCACCCTGAAAGCATCATAACCAGCCCTATCAACATCATTGAAGACATTCGGCGAACGGACATGAAAACACCTTTAACAAATTGTATAGAACAGGAATAAAGCGAACTAAGTCATATAGTTCGAGCCTTTATTACCTCAACTCTTATGACATTAAGTCAGAGCAATATCAATCTGTTAGCGCTTCTGTTATCTTTTCACTATTGAGAACATTATTAGCAAAAAGTATGGTTTGTTTTAGGACATCATCTAAACATGCCAACTTCTCTTCCGGCACTTTTTGCCCTTGTTTAATCAACAGTTCAATATCACCCGAAATACAGTGCAATGGCATTGCACCTAAACTCCCTGAGACCCCTTTAAGACTGTGTGCGGCTCTTTGCGCTTGCTCTTTATCCTCTTCTAACAGCTGATACATTTTAGTGCCATCGCCAGAGTGATCCTGAATAAAGACCTCCAGTAACATCCGCACAGCGCCCTCGTCACCAGACAGAGAATCTAACATTTTATTGATATCTATGTACGGCTCACGTTCCACTACTTCCACTTGTGATGAATTCACCTCATTACAACTTTCTTCGTTCATTTGGACGTTTTGAAAATTTTCTGACTGAGCTGAGGGAACAGCGTTAGCTCCATTTTTATCATCGCCAACTTGCTCTGACTTTTTATCATCGGTTCTGGGTAGTGGTATCGGTTGAATCGTTTTTGGGGAGAAGGCTCCCCATGAAATGAGGAAAAGGAGCAAACCACTGATTACAGACAACCAAACAATAAAAGTCATTAGCTTCTGTTCCAACTGATCATTTATCGAAGTTAACTGGTTCGGGAAATCTGGATTAAGCAGGTGATTGGATAAATAACTGCCCTGTGCCTGAGCAGATAGTGCGCTTGAGGTTTGAGCAAGCTGGCGCTGAAGAGCGCTTCGCTCTTCGGGAGAGAGCGTCTCTGATTCAATAAAAAGTCGGTCTAAGTCACGGTAAGTATCGCTATTCGTTGCAGAGTCACTAAAGACAGACTCAAAAACAAGCGCACCTAAGCGATAGTACATTGCCTGAATTTGCTCAGAGTTTTCTGTTCGAGCACGGCTGCTTCGTAACTGTTCTGCTAACGAAACCAATTCACTGTCACTTCTCACAAAAGCTCGAGCACTTTCTAAAAATCGGTCGGTCGTATAAAGCAATTGAGTGATATCTGGTGTGATTTTCCCTTCAGAAAACTCACTTTCAAGCTGTAAGCGAACTGCATAAGCCAACTGAAGTTTCAGTGAAATTTGGTCGACGTGTTTAACACGGTAAGGCAGATCGAAGTTAAAAAAGTGCCTGACTTCTTCAACTTTACTTCCTAACTCATTTACAGTCGAAATCGTTTGAATCGTTTGTTTGGCTTGCAGCCAAATGCCAAGTGCTAAAACACACCACAAAACGAACCAGAACCAAACAAACCGCCGTATTCCTTCTTTTAGCTTCAGCAACACTTGCCCCTCGCATATCTCCATTAATTACAAGCATATACTATGGATGTTTCTTATTCACATAAAAAAAGAGAGCCGTTTGCTCTCTTTATTTAACGATATGATTTTAGTTGCGACTTAACTGATCTTTTAGATTTGGAGGCGTCCCTTTAATCGTTAAGGTATCCGTCTCTGGATCATAAAAAATACGCTCGCCAAGTAAGAGACTATCGAAGCTAATATTCAAACCACCACCAGCTCCAACAAATTTAGTCAGTTTGCGAACCGTCGCACGATCACCTGGGAAAGACTCTTCAAGTTCGTACCCTTGCTCTTTGGTGAAATCCATAAAGCTCGTGCCATCTTGGCTTTGAGGAAGCTCTCCGGAAAGCTCTGAGATTTGAACTTCATCACCGGATTTAATTTGCTCATTGCAGTAGTCGTAAACTTGTTTCTTGTACTCGTTCACTTCTTGCTTTTCTAGCTTCGAGTCAGCACAAAAATCATCCACCGCCTGCATCAACACTAAGTTTTGTTGTTTAGTATCTAAGCCAATATCCGCTTGCAGAAAATCTAGGAAGAAGTCCGCCACTTTACGGCCAACGCGTCCTTTAATGTATTGCAGATAACGATTGGATTCCTTGTCGGTCTCGTAGCTCGACAGGTCGATGCGTGCGGCAATATCCATTTTGGTGATATCTAAGTAATCTGTCGCACTGATGTCCAAACCTTCGGTCACTTTTAAACTCTGATTCATTGGTAAGATACCGATGAACAAGTAGTCCGTTGCTAAACTCTGATACTCTGCGAAAACCAAGATACCTTCATCCGCAAATGGGTACTTAATCAACTCTTCTTTCAAGCGATTTGCACTAATTTGTGAGAAGTCGTAAAAATCTCGCTCTCCTTTGCGCATTTCTTGAAGCCAAAATTGAAATTCGCTGTCTGACTGGAAAGCGCCAAAACCTTTACCAGCTTTAGAATGGAATACTCGGTGAAGCTCAGCGACTAAGTTTTCTGTAGATGCATCGTTCTCTAATGATGCTGGACGAAAGTTTACAACCAGCTCGTCCTGATCGTTTTTGCACAGTTGATGCAGAATAACGTTTGAAAGATGAAGACTCATAGTGATTTTATCTTGCTACAAGGTTTTAGTTGATGGGCATTGTAGGTTATCATAAGCCGCTTTTACTATCATTATTAGAGTCTTTATGCCGATTACATCTAAATATACTGACGAGCAAGTAGAAAAAATTCTTGCTGAAGTAGCAACAGTTCTTGAAAAACACGCTGCTTCTCCTGAGTTGACGCTAATGATTGCCGGAAATATCGCAACCAATGTCTTAAATCAACGTGTTGCTGCTTCACAACGCAAAGCGATTGCTGAAAAATTTGCTCAGGCGCTGATGTCTTCTTTAGAAACACCAAAAACACACTAATCACGGACAATAGAACACATACATGGTAGACAGCGGAAACTCATACGGCGAACGTGTATCTCGACTAGTTGGTTGGGGTCACTGGTTTGCATTCTTCAATATCGTTGCGTCGATGTTGATAGGCACACGCTACATTGTTCAGTCTCCTTGGCCCGAGACGTTACTTGGTCAGTTTTATCTGGCGGTTTCTTGGGTTGGTCACTTTGGCTTTCTAGTTTTCGCACTTTACTTGCTTGTTCTATTCCCGTTGACGTTTATCCTGCCATCGCGGAAGTTGTTCCGTTTGGTGGCAGTGATTTTCGCAACCGTTGGGCAAACCATATTATTAATTGATACCCAAGCGTATCAGTCGATCAATTTGCACTTAACTCCCGTTGTCTGGGAGTTACTATTCAGCGAAGACAAAAGTGCGCTCAGCACTGACCTACAACATTTATTTGTTGTGATGCCGCTGATCTTCCTTATTCAACTCGCACTATCCGAATGGGTATGGCGAAAACAGCGCAAACTATCTCATAAGCACGTAGGACGCCCTCTCGCGGCCGTCTTTTTCCTCAGCTTTATGACCAGCCATTTGGTTTACATTTGGGCAGATGCGTATTTTTACAACCCAATTACTAGCCAGCGTTCAAACTTCCCTTTGTCTTACCCGATGACGGCGAAGAGTTTTATGGAAAAACATGGTCTACTTGACCGTGAGGAATACCTAAAACGTTTGGCAGAAAACGAAGGCAACGTAGAGTTAGTCAACTACCCTCTTGAAAAGCTTGAGTTTAACCGCCGAGTTAATAAGCTCAATGTGTTGATGATCAGCATAAACAATTTACGAGCGGATGCGCTGAACCAAGAAGAGATGCCTAACCTCTATGAGTTTGCTGAAAACAATCAGAACTTCCGTAATCATTACAGCTCAAGTAATGATACATACGGGGCCTTTGGTTTGTTCTATGGCTTACCGACTAGTTATGCATCAAGCATCAAGGCGCAAGGTGCTTCCCCAGTATTGCTCGATGTACTGAAAGATCAGGGCTACAACTTTGGTTTATTCAGTGGCAGTGGGTTTGAAGATGATCTCTACTCAGAAATTATTTTCCGCGACTTGAACTTAGCGGAAGACCTAGATGGCACGCAAGCTCATACCGATAAACAATCTATCGCAAACTGGAATACATGGTTAGCAGAGAAAGCAAGTCAGCCATGGTTTAGTTACATCGAAGTCACCACCGTTGATAATTTTGAATCGATTCCTTCAAATAATGACGAAGAAATGCCTGCAAGTGAGCGATTCAAAAAAGCTTATGAATATGCAGTGAAGTCGGCGGATAGAACTATCGCCGGTATTATTGATGAACTGGAAACGACGGGACAACTGACAAACACCATCGTAATCATCACTTCTAATCACGGTAGTGAATTTAACGAAACCAATACGAACAGCTGGGGAGCAAACAGCAACTACAGCCGTTATCAATTACAAGTTCCGATGGTGATCCATTGGCCTGGAATGCTGGCTGGCGAGTTTAATCACAGCACAAGCCACTTGGACCTCTCGGTTACACTGTTGCAAGATATGCTCGGCGTATCTTCCAACCCATATGATTACAGTAGTGGTCGCAACCTATTCGATGAAAGCCGTCGTCGCTGGATCTTGGCGGGCGATACTCGCGAGCTTGCCTTAATTACTAGCTCACAAACCACAGTGATCGATAAGTTTGGCAACTACAAGCTGTATGACAAAAACTACAAACGACTTCGAGATGATGCACCGAAGTTGCCAGTTTTGATGCAAGGTTTAACTGAGTTACAGCGTTTTTATTCTAAAAACGATTAATACCTAGCAATCCATATACTATTCAAACTCCCCTTTTTGGGGGAGTTTTTGTTTATTTAAACAACACAAACCACAAATTTGCGCAGTAAACATCCAATCAGTTCAACTAGGGGTTTACAACATTTTCAAAGCCTTATATTATGCGCCTCAACAACGGAGAGATGGCTGAGTGGTTGAAAGCACCGGTCTTGAAAACCGGCATACGTTAATAGCGTATCTAGGGTTCAAATCCCTATCTCTCCGCCACTTTTAGAAAAATCCCGCTAAGAAATTAGCGGGATTTTTCGCATCTCCAGACTTAAAAGATTTGTACAAATCACTTATCACTTCTTGAACGCAACTAAGCACTCCGCCACACTCCGAAAGAACCCACAAAAAATTAATGCCCTTTTCGTTCGTTCCAGTGTTGAATCAATTTGATATTTACATCTAGTTGTATCTACTCATCAATAAAGACTTCTTTAGCGGCATTGATAAGCTGCAAATGGATTGGGACGAGGTCAGCATGATTCGTTCGATATCCACCTCCAACGACAGCTGCGACAGGGATACCTCGAGATTTCACTGTTTGCATTAAAAATCTATCACGTTCTAAAATCCCTTGCGTCGACACATCAAAATATCCAAGCTCATCGTCTTGATGTATATCGACACCAGCATCGTAGATAACTAAATCAGGGCGATGAAGATTAAGTGCCATATCGACCACTTCTTTAAACGCCATTAAAAAATCCTCATCACCTGTCCCTCGCACCAAAGGCACATCGAGGTCAGACTGAGGCTTCCTCGCTGGGAAGTTTTTATCACAGTGGAAAGAAAGCGTGATGATATCTGGCTCATCGTCACATAAAGTTGCTGTTCCATCCCCATGGTGAACATCACTATCAATGATCAATACTTTATCGACATGCTCGACTTCGAGCGCTTGCCTGGCCGCGATCACTAAGTCATTAAATAAACAAAAACCACTGCCAAACTCTTTGTGTGCGTGGTGATACCCACCACTCAAATGAATGGCCACACCGTACTCAAGTGCCTTTTTTGCGGTCAGAGCCGTGCCCGCTGCTGAAGTTAGCGTTCTGGTAATGAGAGACTCACTCCAAGGAAAACCTATTCGGCGCATCTTCGCAGCTGGCATGTTTCCACTAACAAGTAACTCGACGTATTCCTCGTCATGAACACGTTTTACTTCCCCAACAGTTAATGCTTCGGGCTGGAAAAACTGCGTGTGCTCTTTCCAGTTATCTTTCTCCATATGCACCAATACCGATTCATAGAGGTACTGGTATTTCATAATTGGGTAACGATGCCCCTCTGGCAACTCAAGTTGAGAATAAATCGGGTGGTAGATAAATGGCAGCATGAGAAATTCTTAATAACAATGGTAACGAAATAGTATCAACTTAAAGGGTTGAATAAAACGCAATTTAATTGATAATGATTTTCAATATCAATTAAATTTAATATACATATGAATTCTACTTTCTTTGCTATTCTCGGCGCACTGTTTGGCTCTCTTTGTGCCCTGTCCCTATTTTCATCTCTTGTTGTTGGTGCGTGGTGGTTGGTTGATTTTATTGTGCTTAACTAACACAATGACTTTCAACTGAAATCAAAAAAACATAGGTGTTTGTATGAGTCAAACCGTCTTTATTACCGGAGCAAATCGCGGCATTGGCCTTAGCTTAACTGAGCTGTACCTGAAGCAAGGCCACCAAGTACATGCTACTAGCCGTTCCTTAGAGAACAGTTCAGAACTACAAACTCTAGCCTCACAATTCAGTAATTTGGTTTTGCACGAACTGGATGTCACTCACTACGAACAAGTCGCTAAGCTTGCCGATAAACTCCCTGCCATCGACTTACTCATCAATAATGCAGGATATTACGGCCCCAAGGGATATGGCTTTGGAAACACTGACGTAGAAGAATGGCGTAAAGCCTTCGAAGTAAACACCATTGCACCGTTAAAACTGGTTGAGCACTGTTACCCTCGCTTACAACAAGGCAAGATAAAAAAGATTGCTTGTATCTCATCAAAAGTGGGGAGCATGACCGAAAATACGTCCGGTGGCGGTTATATTTATCGCTCATCGAAAGCGGCGCTTAACTCGGTTGTGAAAAGCTTAAGTAATGATTTAACACCTGAAGGATTTACCGTTTTAGCGCTTCACCCTGGTTGGGTAAAAACGGCGATGGGCGGGCCAAATGCTTTGATAGATACGCAAACCTCCGCGCAAGGCCTAGCGAACGTGATAGAGCTGAGCACACCGCAGCTTTCAGGTCGATTTATTAACTACGATGGTACTGAGTTACCTTGGTAGCAGCATTAAGACACAACCATCACTAAACCAAATACCATCAAAGCCAGGCTTCATAATCGTGACTTGGTTGGCAAACATAATGTTCATCAGTGATCCACCAGCATAATTCACGCAATCTAACTTGAATTTATCTACATCCAATCCAGACTTAGGAAAAAGTAGAACAAATAAGGAGAAAGCACGATGGCAGCAGATAGGGATTTGGTTAATTTTAGCGAAGAGCACGAACTAAATTACTGCTTGAGAAGTGCTGGTAAACGCCAAACTCAAGCGAATCGAGATACATTAGTTGACTTGGGCAACCAGGTGAAAGAGGTACTGGACAAACGCGTGTTAACTCAAGGTGAAGTAAGAGGCGCGATCCAAAACCACGGTGACCTGTTCGAGTAATCTATTTTCAAGCATGCGCGGTGTTTAATTACACCGCGCTTGTCCTATGCCTGCTTACCTTTGGTTGCACGAGATTTAGTCGCGCCACCATTCTTTGAATAACTGCGCTTTTTACGTTTAAACGCAGGACGTTCCACCTTGGGTAAATGACGTAATGAATCAGGGATAGGGCCTGCTTTTACTTGTGCCATCAAGCTATCAATGCGTTGTTCCAGTGCTTGCATGAACGGCTGATATGCTTGATTTCTCTCTGCCATACCTTGTAACTGGTGCTCCCAATGAGCCGTCATATCAGGGTATGTTGAATCTTCTGGCAAGGCATGAATGAGACCTCTTCCCGCAGGAGAACTGAGAATTGACTTACCTTGACGCGTAAGCAGTTGGCGTTTGAACAGCGTGTCCAAAATACCAGCGCGAGTCGCTTCCGTGCCTAGCCCATCAGTGTCACGAAGGATTTTTTTCAGTTCTTTATCCGCAACGTAACGGGCGATCCCGGTCATCGCTTGCAACAGCGATGCTTCGGTAAAATGCTTTGGTGGCTCGGTTTTTCGGTCTTTTATTTCCCCTTCACGACAAGTTAACACGGTGCCTTCGGGTAGCGGTGGCACGGCATCAATACCTTCATCTTCCTTGTCAGTTTTGCCCATTAGCGCTTTCCAACCCGGCGAAACTAACTGACGACCTTTCGCGACAAACGTACCACCAGCGATATCGAAAACCAATTTCGCTTCTGCGTAAACCGCCGCCGGATAGAACTGCATGAGGTACTGGCGCGCAATCAATTGATACACTTTCATCTCATTGCCGGAAAGCGCATTCACATTAGCTTGCTTCGGTGTAGGGATAATCGCATGGTGCGCATCCACTTTTTTATCGTTCCAGGCTTTGGACTTTAATGTTAAGTCTGCTCCCTGAACGGCAACTTGCAACTCTTTTGCGTTATTCGCAATAGCAGTTGTCACCGTCCCTGCTTGTGAGTAGTGTTCCATCGGTAAATAGCGACAATCTGAACGCGGGTAAGTGATCAGCTTGTGCTTTTCATACAATGCCTGACAAGTATCTAGTACTTGTTGCGCACTCATACCATAGCGCTTCGCGGCATCGATCTGTAAAGCAGATAACGAATAAGGTAATGGTGCTGATTGCTTGGTTTGCTTTTGTTCCGACTCTGTCACTTTTGCGGGTTGATTTGCAATACGGTTTGCAACATTTTCTACCAACTTACGGTTTAATACTCGACCTTCTTCGTCCTGCCAAGGCTTACATGCCTCACTTGGCTTCCAACGAGCACGAATATCAAAAGTACCATTGGCATCTTGATATGGGATCAGAGCATGTAGGGTAAAATAGTCCTTCGGGACAAAGTTTTCGATTTCTTCATCACGACGCACCACTAAGCCAAGAACTGGCGTTTGCACTCGCCCTACCGAGAGAACACCTTGATACCCTGCTTTTTGACCAAGCAAGGTATAAGCACGAGACATGTTCATACCATACAGCCAATCAGCCCGAGAGCGGGCCAATGCTGAAACTGAAAGTGGGATAAACTCGCGATTACTGCGCATAGAACTGAGAGCACGTTTAACCGCAGGTAAGTTCAAGTCGGAAATCAACAAACGCTGTGTAGATTCCTTCTTGGTTTTAGATAACTTGCAATAGTCCAGAACTTCATCAACTAACAGCTGACCCTCTCGATCTGGGTCTCCTGCATGAATGACTTCGTTAGCTTCTTTGAGCAATTTACGAATCACTGTTAATTGCTTACTTGCACTTTTCCTCGGTCTGAGCTGCCATTGCTGCGGAACAATTGGTAAATCTGCCATATTCCACTTTTTATAACGCTCATCGTAAGCGTCGGGTTCGACTTGTTCGAGTAAGTGGCCGATACACCAAGTAACGATATCCCCGTTCCCACAGCGGATGAATCCTTGATCTTTCTTTTGAGGGTTTGGCAGTGCAGCGGCAATCGCACGGCCTAAACTTGGTTTTTCAGCAATAAACAGACGAGACATAACGTTTTGGAAATAAATATAATTAGGGCCACATTATCGAATGTAGCCCTAATAAATCAAGAAAAACTGTATAAATAAACAGTCAGTTTATTTAAGTTTTTAGTTATAGGAATTCAACAAACTGAGAAAGGTCACGCTCAGGAACTTTCATCGGTGTACAACCAGGCGTGCCTAAGTACAAGAAACCAACAATCTCATCGTCACCCTCTAAACCAAATGCTTGATGAACTTCTGGATGGAACATCCACTTACCTGAGCGCCAAAACCCTTGAAAGCCTTGCGCTACGGCTGCCATTTGCATCGCTTGTACAGCGCATCCCGCAGATAAGTGTTGCTCTAGTGCTGGTACTTTCTCATGTTCTGTTACTTTAGCAATCACCGTGATCACCATTGGTGCGCGAAATGGGGCATTCTTTACCTTTTCGACCACCGCTTCATCACTATTTTCAGCTTCTGCCGCTTTTACCAATATATCTGACAGTTTTTTCAAACCATCGCCCTGTGCGATAACGAAACGCCAAGGGGTTAATCCCGCATGGTCAGGCGCACGAAGGCCAGCACGAATGATGTTCTCAAGTGCTTTACCTTCTGGAGCAGGCGCGGATAACTTCGCGATAGATCGGCGATTGAGCAAAAGATCGAGAGCGTCCATGAAAGAATCCTTATTGAATATCGTTGTTATTTTGTTTACGCCACTTTAGCACAATCTGCTCCTGCGAATAACAACCGGTTTTCTGTGGGCTTGATAACGTGCTTCACTTAACATCAATCTGGGTTTAATGTTAATTTATTCGCGAAATGAATAAGTTGAACATAGGCAGGTTGATGAACAAGGACAAACAAAACAGCATTTACGAAAAGATCGTTAATGACGAAGATGCCCGTGCCTGTAAGGCGATTCCTGAATCAGCTTGTCATCAAGTTCCCGGCAACTTTCTTAAAATAATTCTCGCTCAGTTTTTAACGAAAGTTGGCGATGCGTTAATCAATCCTAAAGTCACGTTGCCGTGGATACTACAAAGTCTCGGGGCACCGGTTTACTTAATTGGTTGGCTCGTTCCTATTCGTGAATCAGGTTCCCTTATCCCACAACTTAGCATCGCGCACTACATCCGACGCATTCCAGTAAGAAAATGGGTCTGGGTAATTGGCAGCATCTTGCAGGCTCTTTCCATATTTGCAATCGGAGTGGTCGCATTAACTCTGACAGGAGCTGCTGCGGGTTATGGTGTAATTGCATGTCTTGTGATCTTCAGCCTCTCACGCGGTTTAAATTCCGTCGCATCAAAAGATGTATTGGGCAAAACCATCCCTAAAAACCAACGAGGTCAAGTCAACGGCTGGTCTTCAAGTGCTGCTGGCCTGGTTACGCTGCTTTTCGCGAGCCTTCTGGCACTAGCCTGGTTATGGGACGTAGAGCCGACAGAGCGCTTTTACGGTCTGAGTTTAGGCTTAGCGGGCGTCATATGGCTCATCGCGGCATTCGTCTATGCGCGAATTAATGAGTATGCCGGTGAGGTAGACGGTGGTCGAAATGGCGTCCTCGAAGCATTTAAACAACTCGCGTTACTTAAGACAGACGTGACCTTTCGTCGATTCGTTATCACGCGGACACTATTTTTATGTTCTGCGCTGAGTGCACCGTACTACGTTGTGCTGGCACAGCAATCTCTGGGTGGACAGCTCTGGGTGCTAGCTCTCTTTATGTTTGCGAGTGGCTTAGCCTCCTTTGTGTCAGGTCCTTTCTGGGGAAGAATGTCCGATCGCTCCAGCCGCAGTGTGATGGTCATAGGCGCAATGATGAGCGCGCTACTTGGTGTTGTGTTATTTGTTTACGATACATGGGTCACCGCTAGCCAAAGCTTCCTATTCGTGATTCCTCTGCTTTACTTTTGTGTTTGTATTGCCCACGACGGAATACGAGTCGGACGAAAAACCTATTTAGTTGATATCGCAGAAGGTGACAAACGGACGAGCTATGTAGCCGTGAGTAACACAGTGGTTGGGATAATGCTGCTTCTAATGAGCTCTCTTGGTGTTATGTCGAACTTCTTGAGCCTTTCAGCTGTGGTGTTAGTGTTCTCTTTTATTACTTTTGCTGGCGTGGTAATGGCCAAACAACTGCCAGATATCAGTGACTAGTTCTATACAAAAAAAGCTGCGCTCAAAGCGCAGCTTTCATGGTAAACACACATTAAAAAGCTAGAGTTTTACCGCCAATTTAACACCTTGACGAATCGCACGCACAGCATCAAGTTCACCCGCATGGTCAGCTCCGCCAATGATATGAATCTTCTCTCCGAGTTCAGACCATTTATCTTCAAATGGACGAACAGACTCTTGCCCCGCACAAATGACGACTTTGTCCGCGTTCAATAATTGTTCTTTTCCATCTACATGAATGTGCAAACCTTGATCATCAATTTTATCGTAAGACACGCCACCGACTAAATGTACGCCCCGTTTTTCAAGGGTACGTTTATGGATCCAACCTGTCGTTTTACCCGGACCTTTACCTACACGACCTTTACGACGCTGAAGTACCCAGACTTCTTTATCGCTGACCGCATCAGGGTAAGGATATAAACCACCCGGCTGAGACATCTCCTTGTCGATTCCCCATTCATGCAACCAGTCATCCAACGTTTGTCCAACTGGCTCTGTGAGCATGGTCGCGACATCTACGCCAATGCCACCAGCACCAACGATAGCCACTTTCTCACCGACTGGCGTTTTGTCTCGAATGAGAGTTTGATAGTCGACGACTTTCTCTGGGTTATCAATTCCATCAATATTGACTTTACGTGGCTCAACACCCGATGCCATCACTATCTCATCGTATTCTGTGAGTAAGTCATAGTTCGCTTCCGTCGATAAGTGCAGATTCACGCCTGTTTCATCAATACGGTTAGCGAAATATCGTATCGTCTCTCGAAACTCTTCCTTACCAGGGATCTGCATCGCAAGACGGAACTGACCACCGATGCGGTCGTTCTTTTCGAACAGATCAACCTTATGGCCACGTTCAGCCAGTGTGGTCGCACAAGCCAAGCCCGCAGGTCCAGCACCAACAACTGCAATGTTTTTCTTTTTAAAGGCTGGTTCAACAACAATTTCGGTTTCATAGCACGCTAGAGGGTTCACTAAGCAACTGGCGCGCTTACCTTTAAACACGTTATCTAGACACGCCTGATTACAACCAATACACGTATTAATAAACTGCGCTTTTTCCTGTTCGGCTTTAGCAACAAAGTAAGGATCGGCCAAGAATGGGCGCGCCATCGAAACCATGTCGGCATGACCTGAAGATAAAATACGTTCTGCTTCATCTGGCGTATTTATACGGTTGCAAGTGATAATAGGAACCGAAACGTGAGGTTTAACTTTTTCCGTAACCCATGTAAACGCACCGCGTGGTACTTGAGTCGCAATTGTCGGAATTCGAGCCTCATGCCAACCGATACCCGTATTAATAATCGTGACGCCAGCCTCTTCAAGTGCTTTCGCCAATTCGATAACGTCTTCAAAAGTGCTGCCCTGCTCGACAAGATCCAGCATAGAAAGACGGAAGATGATGATGAACTTGTCACCCACCGCCTTGCGTACCGCTTTAACAATTTCTAGCGGAAAACGCATACGTTTTTTATAGCTGCCACCCCATTCGTCGTAACGCATATTAGTACGTTTACATAAGAATTGGTTTATCAAGTAACCTTCCGAGCCCATTAACTCGACGCCATCATAACCAGCAAGCTGTGCTAACTCCGCACTATTAGCAAACGCGTCGATGGTTTTCTTTATCTGGCGGTCGCTCATTTCACTCGGAGCAAACTTTGCAATCGGCGCTTTAATGCCAGATGCACTTTGCGAGAATGGATGCATTGCATAACGCCCAGCATGGAGAATTTGCAACGCAATTTTACCACCGTGCTTTTGCACCGCTTCTGTCACAACTTTATGGGCTTTAGCATGTTTTGGCTTGCTGAATTCAGCGCTCAACGGGTGTAAACGACCGCGTAAGTTAGGAGAAAAACCTCCGGTTACAATCAGTCCGACACCGCCTTTCGCGCGTTCTTCATAAAAAGCAGCGAGCTTCTGTAATCCTTCTTTGTGCTCTTCTAAGCCCGTGTGCATTGATCCCATCAGAACTCGGTTTCGTAATTGTGTGAAACCGAGGTCCAGTGGCTTTAATAGGTTTGGGTACATGGCAGACATCACTTAACATCCATTGTTATTATCATGGTCTGACCAGATTAAGCCTGCTCAACCAAAAAATCAAACAAGCGTTTACATTTTTGTAACACCGATCAATCTCGTGTGAAAATATGCCAATTGTTGAGTGGTCGTGATAAGCTAAAAAAATGTTATCTTTTGAGATCTTAGAGATAAGAACCCATACTTTGTTAGACTCGGCGTAACTATCTCGTTATGGAGACAAGATGAAAAAACTCTTCAAATTTATTGGTTTGATATTTAAAGGGATATGGAAAAGTATCACTTTCATCAGACTCGCACTGGCAAACCTAATTTTCTTGCTGATGATTGCCGTTTTCTACTTTGCCTTTACTTATACCGGAGACGGTCAACCTGTCGTCGAAAAAGAATCGGCATTGGTGATGAACCTTTCAGGCCCAATTGTCGAACAAAGACGTTATGTAAACCCAATGGACTCTTTTGCTGGTTCCCTTTTGGGTAATGAGCTACCGAAAGAAAACGTCCTTTTCGATATCGTTGATACTATTCGCTACGCGAAAGACGATCCTAAAGTGTCTGGATTAGTGCTAGCACTGCGAGACATGCCAGAAACAAATCTCACGAAACTACGTTACATCGCGAAAGCGTTGAACGAATTTAAAGCGTCAGGCAAACCCGTTTACGCCGTAGGTGATTTCTACAACCAAAGCCAATATTACTTGGCAAGTTACGCTGACAAAGTTTATCTGGCACCTGATGGTGGTGTATTGATTAAAGGTTACAGCGCTTACTCAATGTACTACAAAACGTTACTTGAAAAGCTTGACGTTTCTACTCATGTTTTTCGCGTAGGTACTTATAAATCCGCTATCGAACCTTTTATTCGTGATGACATGTCCGATGCGGCGAAAGAGTCAGCAACACGTTGGGTTACTCAATTGTGGAGTGCTTTTGTTGATGACGTAACAACAAACCGAAACATTGATGCGAAAGTGCTTAATCCAACCATGGATGAGCTGATTAACGAGATGAAGTCTGTAAATGGCGATATTGCTCAGCTCGCAGTCAAACTGGGGCTAGTGGATGAACTTGCGACACGCCAAGACATTCGCACTCTATTTGCAAAACAGTTTGGTAGTGACGGCAAAGACAGCTACAACGCGATTGGTTACTACGACTACCTTGCAACGATTCGTCCCGATTACACACTACCTCAGCACGACATCGCCGTTGTTCTAGCCAGTGGCGCGATTATGGACGGTCAACAACCTCGCGGAACTGTTGGTGGTGACACGGTCGCAAGCTTGCTGCGTCAAGCACGCAATGATGAAAAAGTGAAAGCGGTCGTATTACGAGTAGATAGTCCAGGAGGCAGTGCCTTTGCTTCTGAAGTGATTCGTAACGAAGTAGAAGCTCTGAAGCAAGCAGGTAAGCCGGTTGTTGTATCCATGTCGAGTTTGGCCGCTTCTGGTGGTTATTGGATTTCAATGAGCGCAGACAAAATCGTTGCTCAGCCAACAACCCTGACGGGCTCCATTGGTATATTTAGTGTCATCACCACGTTTGAAAAAGGCTTTAGCAAGTTAGGCATTAATACTGATGGCGTTGGCACATCGCCGTTCTCAGGTGACGGTATTACCACTGGCCTTTCTGAGGGCGCGTCTCAAGTGTTCCAATTAGGTATCGAACACGGTTACAAGCGCTTTATTTCTCTAGTTGGCGAGAATCGCGATATGTCTCTAGAGGAAGTTGACAAAGTTGCTCAAGGTCGAGTTTGGACTGGCCAAGATGCACTATCCTTTGGTCTTGTCGATCAAATGGGTGACTTTGATGATGCTGTAGAGCTAGCGGCGAAACTAGCGAACGTAACCGATTACGGCATTTACTGGGTAGAAGAGCCTCTTTCACCTACTGAACTATTTCTACAAGAGTTTATGAAACAGGTAAAAGTCTCTCTAGGTATTGATGCAACAAGCTTGCTACCAAAAAGTCTTCAACCCGTAGCTCAACAATTCGAACAAGACGCAAGTTTGCTCCAAAGCTTCAACGATCCTAAAGGTCAATACGCATTTTGTTTGAACTGCCAAGTGCAGTAGTTTTTCCATCAATATTACAAAGGGCACTTCTACTTGAAGTGCCCTTTTTATTAGGCTTTGCATCTCCTCAGATGACTTTCTGATGCTGTGCGTATAGCCTCGCATCTCAAGGTTATTTAGGTATATAATCCCCACCTCTGTTCCCCTACACGAAAGAAAAAAACGATGACTAGAAAACACATCTACATCGCTTACACCGGTGGTACCATCGGAATGCAAAAATCCGACCACGGCTATGTGCCTGTTGCTGGCTTTATGGAAAAGCAATTAGCAAGCATGCCCGAATTCCATCGTCCTGAAATGCCGGATTACACCATCCACGAATACGACCCTCTGATTGACTCATCAGATATGACACCTGCTGACTGGCAGCAGATTGCGAATGATATTCGTGACAACTATGACAAATACGATGGTTTCGTTATCCTACATGGTACTGACACCATGGCGTACACAGCGTCCGCATTGTCTTTCATGCTTGAAAGCCTTGGTAAGCCAGTGATTGTAACGGGTTCACAAATCCCTCTCGCAGAGCTGCGTTCTGACGGCCAAGCAAACCTATTAAACGCGCTACATATTGCAGCAAACTACCCGATCAACGAAGTAACTTTGTTCTTCAATAATCAATTGATGCGTGGTAACCGCAGCACAAAATCTCATGCAGACGGTTTTAATGCCTTTACTTCACCAAACCTTCCTCCACTATTGGAAGCTGGGATCAATATTCAAGTTAGCAACAGCGTAACCGTTGGTGCACAACCAGAAGGTGAGTTTAAGGTTCACAACATCACGCCACAACCAATCGGTGTGATCACCATGTACCCTGGTATTTCACACGAAGTTATCCGCAACACGCTTCGTCAGCCCGTGAATGCGATGATTCTTCTGACTTTTGGTGTCGGTAATGCTCCTCAGAACCCTGAGCTGCTTGGTCACCTGAAAGAAGCCTCTGAGCGCGGCGTTATTGTCGTAAACCTAACTCAGTGTTTGGCAGGTAAAGTGAATATGGGCGGATATGCCACAGGTTGTGCTCTCGCAGACTCTGGTGTTATCAGTGGCTTTGACATGACGCCCGAAGCGGCGCTGGCAAAACTACACTACCTTCTAAGCCAAAACCTTTCTTACGAAGAAGTAAAAGAGAGAATGCAACAAGTACTGCGTGGTGAAATGAGCCTGTAAGTTCAAGCTTTCTACGATCTAAAAAGCCCAATACAATTTGGGCTTTTTTCTTTCAAAATCAAAATAATAAAATTTTGAGAAATAAGGCGAAAGGATTAATCAATGTTCGGATTGACACGAACAATATCGCTCTCTTCTCTGCTGAATTGTTTTTTAAGCTCTTGTTTTGATTTAAAACTGATTTCACCACCGGCTGCAACCGTCATATGCTGCGCATCAGTATTATGTTTTGATTGATACAACATCACAGCTTGCATACACGAATCTCGCTGCTCTTTAGAAAGTGTTGTACCCTCAGGCCATCTTCCCGTTTCTACTGCATACACTAAGCGATCATAAACTTCTGGAGTCATCGCTTGTAATAGTTGTTCTGCGTCCATAGTGTACCTTCTTATTACATTCTATTTACAGAACATAACGGGTTAAGAAATTGAGTCAAGAATACGAAAATGAATTGGTGTAACGGATCACAAGCAAAACCATGAAAAAAACAAACTGGTTACTTCTCAGCCTCGCATGTTTTGTGCTATCGGGCTGTTTTGAAGGTAACGTGACAACCGAAGAGTTGTGCCAAAAAACACCAGAACTGCGTTGCGAGCAGCTCAATATGGATGACGGCCAATGTCGAATTCCAAGAACAAATTTGGTTTGGCATCGGTTTGAGCAATTGAAAAACCCATCGGAAGCAAACCAAATCATCGAATACGGTCTGGTCGCTGAATATAGGAAATGCTTAGAACTCGCCTCCCAGATCACCCCTATTGATCAAAGTGCTCTCAAAAGACAACGCTTTAATGCATTGGTACACAGTATTGATGAGCTAGAGCGCATTGTAAACGAGTTAAAAGGCTCAGAAGACCCGGCTACTTTGTATTTTTTATGGTCTCAAACGGGAGATACTCAAGCTCGGCGCGCATTTTTACAAATGGAAGGGTCTCCCCAATTAAATAATGCTGAGATGCAATATGCATTAGCCACTTTTTATACCAACCGAGATACCAAGAAAACCCTGGAGCTTCTTAATAACGCGTTGTCTTTATCTGATGAAGACAACATCAATCCGGTCATTCTCAAGTCAATGGCAAGTATTCATCAGGGGCTTGGAGACAAAGAGCAAGCGTATCTATGGGCAATGGTCGCGAAGAGATTCGACGTACCGCTTGCTGATGAAAAGCAGCTCCAACGTATGTTCAATTTCAGTCATCCAGAGCGATATAAGCAGTTGGATGAATTAGCCGAATCGGTGGCGAAAGCCATAGAGAAAGGTATCTATTCCCCAGCAATGATACCCACTGAGATATAAACGAAAAACTCCCGCAATGAGCGGGAGTTTTTCGTTTAAGTCGAGCGACACTCAGATCACCGTTGAGCATGAATCATCCTGAAAGGATAAAACAATCTCGAGCACAATTTTGTCGTTATTATTCTGATTTGTTGAAAATTAACGACACAGAATTAACACAAAAACGCTCTCCTGTGGTCTGTGGGCCATCTTCAAAAACGTGCCCTAGATGGCTATCACACGTTGCACAACGAATCTCTGTACGTACCATTCCGTGACTTAGATCTTCTAAATAGCGCACCGCTTGATCGTTGATAGGCGCATCAAAACTTGGCCATCCGCAGCCAGAGTCATACTTGTTATCAGAGACAAAGAGAGGGGCATTACAACAAGTACAAGCATAAACACCAGTTTCCTTATTATGCAGTAGCTTACCGCTGAAAGGAGGCTCTGTACCTTGCTCTCGGCAAACACGGAACTCTTCATCAGACAGTTGCTCACGCCACTGTTCATCTGACTTCGTCACTTTTTTCCCGCTTTGTTCCACGACTTTCGGCTCCTTATTTACTGTTCTTGGTATTGACTTTTTTAGCAAAAAACTTGCTTCTCTTAACAGTTGTAGCACATACTTTCTCACCAGGACACCATGCGTAATTAATTTGATAAGAGCACTTATCTCACCAGTTATATTACGCCAACTGGGCTACAGAAGAATCAGTTAAAAGTTTAAAAAACGTACATTTGCAAAGAATTGTTAAAAAAAGCGTCGCTTTTTTTTGACTTTAAACAAGTTAAGTCCGATTATCACTTGCAGATGTTTACTGGATTCTGTAATTTTACTACCAGTTATCTTTAATCAGAAATTAAGTTGTGGAGCAACTATAATGACTATCAAAGTAGGTATTAACGGTTTTGGCCGTATCGGTCGTTTCGTATTCCGTGCAGCGCAAGAGCGCAACGACATCGAAGTAGTAGGTATTAACGACCTTATCGATGTAGATTACATGGCATACATGCTTAAGTATGACTCAACTCACGGCCGTTTCAACGGTACTGTTGAAGTTGAAGGCGGTAACCTAATCGTTAACGGTAAAACTGTACGTGTTACTGCAGAGCGCAACCCTGAAGACCTAAAATGGGACGAAATCGGTGTTGACGTTGTAGCTGAAGCAACTGGTCTTTTCCTAACTGACGAGACTGCACGTAAGCACATCACTGCTGGCGCGAAAAAAGTTGTACTAACTGGTCCTTCTAAAGACGCTACTCCAATGTTCGTTAACGGCGTAAACTTCGACACTTACGCTGGTCAAGACATCGTTTCTAACGCTTCTTGTACTACTAACTGTCTAGCGCCTATCGCTAAAGTTCTTAACGATAAGTTCGGTATCGAATCTGGTCTTATGACTACAGTTCACGCAACTACAGCAACTCAAAAAACTGTAGATGGTCCTTCTGCTAAAGACTGGCGCGGTGGTCGTGGTGCTTCTCAAAACATCATCCCATCTTCAACTGGTGCTGCTAAAGCTGTAGGCGTTGTACTTCCAGAAGTAAACGGCAAACTAACTGGTATGGCTTTCCGCGTACCAACTGCTAACGTTTCTGTAGTTGACCTAACTGTTAACCTAGTTAACGGTGCTTCTTACGAAGACATCTGTAAAGCGATGAAAGAAGCTTCTGAAGGCGAACTAAAAGGCGTTCTAGGCTACACTGAAGATGCAGTTGTATCTCAAGACTTCATCGGCGAAGTTTGCACTTCAGTATTCGATGCTAAAGCTGGTATCGCGCTAACTGACAAATTCGTTAAAGTTGTATCTTGGTACGACAACGAAATCGGTTACTCAAACAAAGTTCTAGACCTAATCGCTCACATCTCTAAGTAATTAGAAAGTTAGCAATTAGCGAATAACTTCGTTAAAGAAAAGGCGGCTCTAGGGTCGCCTTTTTTGTATCTGGAATTTGAGAGAATGCAGGCTCGATGTTGCATTTAATGTGCGAAGCGCGTCTAAAAGCTCTCCCCCAGCGATAGGAAACTACACATGGATTTAAAAACTCTCCCAGCCCTAACGGTGCTATCTGATAACGTCACTATCGTTGAAGTTGATCAGATAAAAATCGTCCGCGTGATTCATGACAAAGCAACGGCAGGCATCTCGCTACACGGTGGTCATGTCGTGTCGTTCACGCCTAAAGGTCAAGAAGATCTGATCTGGATGAGCGAAAAAGCTGTCTTCGATGGTAAAGCTGCTCTTCGCGGTGGCATTCCGGTTTGTTGGCCTTGGTTTGGGCGTATTGCTGCTCCAGCTCACGGCTTTGCCCGCACCGCAGAATGGGAGTTGGTTGAACATCGTGAGAACCATAACGGTGTGATTGTTGAACTTGCTCTGTTCCCGACAGAAGAAATCCACGATATTTGGCCCCATATGTTTGACGCTCGTTTGGTGATTGAAGTGGGCGATGAGCTAAAAGTGACGCTCAAAGTCATGAACATTGATGACGAGGCTTGGACCTTCTCTGGCGCATTACATACTTACCTAAACGTTGGAGACATTAAGCAAGCACAAACGACAGGCATGGGTGCCGAGTACATTGATAGCTTGAAAGCTGATGCGGTACGCCAAGGTGGTAATGTTCTACAACTAACTGACACCATTGATCGCGTTTACACGCAACCAGAAGCGAAAATTTTGGTAAAAGACCCGGTATTGGATCGTACGCTAAGCGTACACAACCAAGGCCACAACTCAGCAGTATTATGGAACCCTTGGGCAGAAGGTGCGCAAAGCATGGGTGACATGGCTGACGATGGTTATCAAACCATGTTGTGTGTGGAGTCTGCTGTTCATGCACCAAGTATTGAGCAAGGTCAAACGCTCCAACCAGGTGAGACACATGAACTTGTCACTGTCATTTCAGCGCAGTAAGAATCACCATATAAAGGCCGGGGATACCCGGCTTTTTTTGTAATAAAAGCTCTGCTTAGATGGTCCTATCTTTACTAACTTATTGGTTACTGGTCACTTTTGACGGTTTCATTAATAAATATCAAAAAAATTGATCATATAAACCGATAGCATACCGATACAAAACTCATAAATAATAAAAATATCAGGAATTAGTCTATGTTAGAGAGATACCGAAATCAAAGTGTCGGATTCCAGTTGAAACTGGTAATCACTTTGTGTCTATTCATTGCTTTCAGCAGTATTGCAGCGCTTGTTTACCGCAACGCTTCCGATGTTCTATTGGAAAGCACACTGAAAGAACACCAATCTAAAGTAGAATCAATGGCAAAAACCATTGCTGGCCAATTCGATGCTTACCTGCACACCGCTAAAGTCCTCGAATCTACTTTTCGCAATGGCTACCTTGCCGGTGTCTATGTCGAAAATTACACGGTTGACTTCATGGGACATGAAGTACCAAACATCACTCAATACAGTGAAAGCTTAATTAATGACACCAAGTTGGTCGACAGTTTCACACGTGATACCGGCGCTATAGCAACGCTATTCGCACCATTGGGTGACGACTTTATTCGGGTGTCCACCTCCCTAAAAGATCCACAAGGTCAGCGAGCGGTCGGAACCACGCTAGGCATCAACCATCCTGGTTATCAGCAACTTAAAGCAGGACAACCGTATTACGCTCAAATTAAATTGTATGGCGAGCGCTACATTACCTACTATGCCCCAATCAAAGATGCGACAGGAAAGGTAGCAGGCCTATCGTTTATTGGCTTACCAGTAGACCAAGCGACACAAACCTTATTCGATGCACTCGAAGAGATAAAATGGGGCGACACTGGTTACACCATTATCGTTGATAACGACGACAACAATCTTGGTAAATACCTACTTCATCCAGCAAAAAGCGGCTCAGATTCGTCAATACTAGAAGTCGCCGACTACAATGGTCACAAGCCTTTTGGTCAGATTTTCGAACAATCTAGTGGATTAATTCGCTACCCTTTCGAGTACCAAGGTAACGTAGGCGAAAAGTATCTTGTCTACACAGAGGTTCCAGGTTGGAATTGGAAACTGCTAGGCGGTACGTTTATCAAAGAAGTTACAAAAGGTAGCGACACGCTTCTCACACTCATTGCCATCATTTCTTCGGTAGCGGCAATCATTACTTTTGTTGTACTGACGCTTTTCTTGAATCGCAGCTTACAACCTCTCACGACTCTAAACTCATACATGACTCGCTTAGCGGGCGGCGAAGTCAGCTTGAACATTCCAGCGTCTCGTAAAGCATCAAAGAATGAAATTACGAACCTGAGCTCGGGTGTCGCCAGTATGGCAAGTCAGCTCAATGAACTCGTTGGTAAGATCCGTTCAACAAGCGACTTAGTGGAGAGCAACTCCACCAGCGTTGCCAACGATGCACATAGCAATTTGACCCAAGCCGACCGACAACAACAAGAAGTCGAGCAAGTTGTGATAGCGATTGAAGAAATGGCCTCTTCCGCTCAATCTGTCGCACAACAAGTCGAAAGCATTGCGGAAAACGTACGCTCAGCAAATACTGATAGTCAATCTGGTCTCGCGATTGTTGAAGGCGTATGTATCGACGTTGCTCAACTTAACGATCAATTGGATCAATCAGCAACGGCTATCGAGCAAGTAAATCGCGATAGCGAGAGTATTCAAACCGTCACTAAAATGATTGATGAAATTGCTGAGCAAACCAATTTACTTGCCTTGAATGCCGCCATTGAAGCAGCACGAGCAGGTGAGCAAGGCCGTGGCTTCGCAGTTGTAGCAGATGAAGTGCGCACACTTGCGCACCGAACCCAAAGCTCAGTTCAGGATGTCGTGGAAATTATCGAGAAACTAAAAGGGTCGACTCATAATGCAGTTAATATGATGACAGACAGCCAACGCAGTGCAAACCAGGTCTTGGACAAAGCACAAGACGCGGGCACAGCATTAGAAGCCATCGCAGTACAAGTGCAGTCGATAGCCTCTCAAGCCGACGCCATTGCAGCGACTTCAGAAGAACAAGCTCAAGTTTCACAAGAAATTGCAGCAAATGCCCATTCTATCAGTGAACTTAACCGAGAAAGCCGCAACACGAGCGCAAAAACCTCGCAAAGTGCCATTGAACTTCAACAACAAGCACGAAACTTGAAAGAGCAAGTCGACTTCTTCCACTAATACTTAATAAGAGCCGACCCAGTCGGCTCTTTTTGTTTCACTTGAGACCATGCTTTTTGATAGAATTTGCCGCCCTACTTTCTGTTCGAGATCGTCATGAACTATCAATGCCCTCTATGCCACCAAGCTCTAGCGTTAAATGAAAAAACGTTTAAGTGCGAAAACAATCATCAGTTTGACTTAGCAAAAGAAGGCTACGTTAACTTGATGCCAGCGCATCACAAACATTCTAAAGATCCTGGTGACAACAAAGAGATGATGCAAGCTCGTCGTCGATTCCTCGAAGGAGATTACTACAACCCAATGCGCCAAGAAGTGGCGCAGCTGTGTGCAACATACACTGAGGGGAGCACCCATCAATTATTAGATATTGGTTGTGGTGAAGGTTACTACACAGATCAAGTACAAAAGACGATAGAAACACAAGCGAACCATGCCACGATTTATGGCTTAGACATTTCCAAAGTTGCCATTCGTTACGCGGCGAAGCGTTACACGCACTGCAACTTTAGTGTGGCTTCTAGTCACCGACTTCCCTTCGCAAATGAATCCTTAGATGCCATTTTGCGCATTTATGCCCCGTGTAAAGCTGAGGAGCTGCAGCGCGTTGTAAAAAACGACGGCGTTGTTGTCACGGTTACTCCTGCTAGCCGCCACTTATACCAACTGCGTGAGCGCATTTATCAAGAAGTTCGTCTTCACAATGAAGAACCAGAACATATTGAAGGGTTTGAATTAGAGCACCAGCAGCATCTTAACTATGTTATGGACTTGAAAAACGGAGCCGCAATCGATTTATTGCAAATGACGCCATTCGCATGGAAAGCAACCGATGCTCTTCGTGAAGAGTTGAAATCCGCTACACTTTTCCAATGTGAGGCTGATTTTATGTTGCGTGTATATCGCAAAAAAACACTCAATTAATAAGTCAAAAAAAACAACAAACGCAAATAGTTATCATTTATATTGATTCATTGCTCAGCCTCCATTAATATCATCCGGACATTTTTGGAGGCTTTTCAATGCGCTTTTCTACTTTGAGCTTGCTCTTTGCAGGCTTACTTACTGGTTGCTCTTCATATACGCAAACCAACTCTCACGCAACCTCAGCGGAAGTCACTAGTTTTTACGACTACCAACTATACACCCCTTCTGGCGAGCATATCGCTCTAAGCAAACTGCCAATTGAGCTGCAACAAGCAGATGTCATTCTTATTGGTGAATGGCACACACACGCCGGCGTTCATCGCTTTCAAACCGATATGCTCAAACAACTTACGTCCTACGACCGCTCACTCGCGTTATCTATGGAACAATTTACCCGCGACAAACAACCTGTTGTTGACGCTTACCTACGTGGGGAGATCGGCGAACAGTACTTAATGAAACAAGCCAACGCTTGGCCCAATTATGAAAGCGACTATCGCCCTCTCGTGGAGTTTGCTAAGCAGAAAAATCTCCCGGTCATTGCAGCAAATGCACCAAAGAGCATTGTTCGATGCATTGGTCGACAAGGGCTAGATTACATTAACAAGCTCGATGATGATCAGCGAATGTTCATTGCACAAGCCATCAACACTGGTAGTAGTCCGTACAAAGAAAAGTTCATGGCATCCATGCATCACGGTAAGCCAGAGCAGACGGAAAAACAGTTTGCAGCTCAAGTTACTTGGGATGAAACTATGGCGGAATCTATCGTTAGCTACCTAGACGACAACCCAGGCGCTCAGATTGTCCATGTTGCGGGCAAGTTTCACACCGAGCAAGGGTTGGGTACGGCAGCATCAATCTTAAGCCGCAACCCGAGCTTAAAAGTGGTTGTAATTAGCCCAACAGATAACGTGCTTTCTGATAATACAGACTATCAGTTAGAGGTTCTCGCACCACCAGTACGGTATGTACAAGATGCTCACCGCATGGCGGCATATCAACATCTAACTAAACGCAATAACGATCTTCAATGTAAGTAGCTGGTCTTCAATTTAAGTTACTACCTTGTCGTTGCGTTGCATCATCACACCGCTCCGAGTTCATAGAGTGACAACGGTCTGCTTCCTGCTGGTCTATTTTTTGCTAAAGATCACCAATAGAAACTAGAAGCGGCAAAAGCAGACCTGTTTTTATCCAAATAGCTTCAGAAATAAACTTTGCCGCCGATAAAAATATAACTGCTTTTTACCCGCACTCAGTGACCGAGTGTCGATGTTCCAAGGAGTATTCGATGAATCCAGTAGGAAGCACTTCTGTTAATAGCTATGCCAAACAATCTGTCGCCTCTAAACAAGCAAGTATTGCACAAGAAGAAACTAGCGCTTCGCCGCTGAAAGTCGAACACAATAAGGTGACGCTTTCGACCGAAGGCAAAGCGCTACTTGCCGCTCTGCAACAAATCGAGCACGACAGCAAGAAAATAGAAGCAGAAGATAAATCTGTTGGTGAAAAGGTCGAATCTTTCACGCATGGTGCTCTTGGCATGGATCACCCCGATAAAATCGAGAAAGAAGAGGATGGCTCATATTCTGCGGGTCAATACCTTTCTGCGGCACTTACCGTTGGTGGCATCATACTGGCATTAGTCTGATAACCAGTCTGATAATCGTCACGACAACAAATCCTATTTGAACCAAACACTTACTGCAGCCCATAATTTAATAAGCCAAAGAACGATATGATGCAAACGTAAGTGAATTCGACCGCTCTTGTGGCCCGATAATACATGCTCGTTTATTGCTCCCTAAACTAGGTTTCTTGTGAAGGCACTGAATGGATAACTTTAGTCCATGCTTTCAACTCCTAAGCGTAATCCAAGCCCGCGTTTGTGGGCTTTCTTCTTTCCAAACTAACGAACGTTAGAGAGCGACTCATTTTTTCTGCAAAACCAAACAAAAACGACAATTTGGTTAAACTTTTATTACCGACACAAAACCTTCATAAATCATTGCTTTAATGCCTGCGCTTTCAATAAACAAGGAAAATATAATGAAGCGCTTAGTATCTCCAATCGTTACGGCAGTGGCTGCATCTACCCTCTCTTTCAACGCACTCTCAGCTGAAATCAAAAACGTCATTTTGATGATCGGCGACGGCATGGGTCCTCAACAAGTTGGTTTACTCGAGACCTACGCAAAACACGCACCTAACTCGGTTTACAAAGGCGAAAGCACAGCGTTATACAAACTCGCTCAAGAAGGTGTGATTGGATCATCACTGACCAATCCAGAAGACGCAATTGTCGTCGACTCTGCTTGCTCAGCTACGATGCTAGCGACAGGAATCCCTACCGCTTCTGAAGTCATTGGCATTGATAGCCAAGGCAACCATGTCGAAACTATTTTGGAAAAAGCCAAAAGTAAAGGTAAAGCGACAGGGCTCGTCTCTGATACGCGTATGACCCACGCAACGCCAGCAGCATTTGCCGCTCATCAACCACATCGCTCCCTAGAAAACAATATTGCGGCGGATATGCTCGAAACAGGCGTAGACGTGATGATGTCTGGTGGACTTCGTCATTGGATTCCAAAGTCGACAAACGACAAGGGAGAGACATACGAGCAACTTGAAAAGCTCACTCAAGGTAATGTCTACCTAAAATCGAAACGCAAAGACGAACGCAACTTGCTTGCCGAAGCGCAAGACCAAGGCTATAGCTTAGCTTTCAGCCGCGATATGCTCACACAAGCTAAAGGTGACAAATTACTTGGACTTTTTGCTTACTCGGGCATGAACGATGGTATTGCCTACAGTCAAAGCAAAAACGATCCAAAACGCACGCAGCCATCGCTGAAAGAAATGACCACCAAAGCAATCGACATTCTTTCAAAAGACAAAGACGGTTTTTTCTTGATGGTTGA
The DNA here is from genome assembly GCF_033344285.1 of Vibrio sp. 779(2023). Lineage (NCBI taxonomy): Bacteria > Pseudomonadati > Pseudomonadota > Gammaproteobacteria > Vibrionales > Vibrionaceae > Vibrio > Vibrio sp. 779(2023). The sequence continues at coordinate 93,210 of NZ_JAWPOM010000010.1, read as the reverse complement.
AGGCGGCCAAATTGACTGGGCTGGCCACAGTAACGATGCAGGTACGATGCTGCATGAAATGCTTAAATTCGATGAAGCGGTAAACTCAGTTTATGAGTGGGCAAAAGGCCGTGATGACACCCTGATCATTGTTACTGCTGACCACGAAACCGGCTCTTTTGGCTTTAGCTACTCATCAGCAAACTTGCCTAAACCACAAAAACGCGACGGCGAAGCATTCAAAAATCAGGATTACGCGCCAAACTTCAACTTTGGTCAGTTCGAGATCCTCGATGGTTTATACAACCAAAAGAAAAGTTACTACGGCATGATCAGTGAATTCCAAGCGCTTGATAAGAAAGAGCAAACTCCAGAGAAGTTTGCGGAAGTCGTGAACGCAAATAGCGATTTTTCGATTACGCCTGAGCAAGCAGAACGCGTATTAGCAAGTAAACCAAATCCATACCGACTCGCTGGACACAAATACTTAAGCGAAGAGAACGTACCGACAATCAATGACTTTGATGCTTTCTTTCCTTACAACGACCGTGGCAACTTGCTAGCGCGTGAGCATGCAACAAAGCAAAACACAGTATGGGGGACGGGTACTCATACGCATACTCCTGTCAACATATTTGCTTGGGGACCTGCAGAAACTATCCTTCCGGTATCAAAAATCATGCACCACTCGCAACTAGGCGAGTACTTGAAGCAACAAATTAAATAATCAACTTGCACTTACTTCACAACTCGTGATGTTTCAACGCTCTCGCAAGGGAGCGTTTTTTTATGCATGAAAACAGTTGACGTTTTAAATCGTACATCACAATAATTATGGGTCTTTAATTATATGAATAAAGAAAATGTGCGAAATCTTTGCTAAGCAACCCCAAGACAACTATCAGTTCATCACCCGCTCTATCCGTATTGATGGTCACGCGACCAGTGTAAAACTTGAAGCGAGCTTTTGGACAATTCTTGAGGAAATCGCTAGTGCTCAAAACATGACGGTTCCTAAATTCATAAGCACTGTTTATCAAGAAGCACTCGAATACAATGGTGAAGTGAACAACTTTGCCTCCTTACTTCGATGCGCTTGCCTCACTTACGCCCGCCAACCTCAAGAGACCACTCGTCAAGCACTTGCGCAACTTAACAGTTAATAGCAACCAACCGAGCAATAACCATCCTAGGCTATGCATCCGTATTATAAACCCTTGAGCATCTTCTAATTTGTCGTACTAGAGTACTACCCAGACTCCTTTTGAAATCGCTAACCTGTGCGGACTATCAAGGAGTACCTATGACAAAAATGATTCACACCATGATCCGAGTAAGTGATCTGGACCGCTCTCTACAATTTTACTGTGACGTACTTGAACTAGAAGTCGCTGATCAATACATCTTTGATGGCTTTTCTCTAACCTATCTAGCCAACCAAGAAACTGGCTTTGAATTGGAACTGACGCACAATCACGACCAAAGTGAGCCCTACACTCACGGCTCAGGTTACGGCCACCTTGCCGTCAGCGTGGAGGACATTGAACAAGCCCACAAACGCATTAAATCTCTCGGCATTGAAACTGGTGACATCAAAGCCTTTGACCATCAACAAAAGCATTTAGCAACGTTCTTTTTTGTAACCGACCCTGATGGTTACAAAATTGAGTTCCTGCAACGCCAAGGGCGTTACCTATAACAAAAAGAGTAAACATTATGATTCACTTGACGGCTACCTTTCATGCACAACCGGGAAAAGAACAAGAGTTGAAAGAGGTACTTACCCGAGCGCTTGAACCTACTCGCAATGAAGAAGGTTGCGTTCGTTATCAATTGTTCCAAGATAAAGACAATACATGCCACTTCGTTTTTCAGGAGCAATTTAAAAACCAACAAGCATTTGAGCTTCATGGTAAAACAGAACACTTTGCTCTTTTGATTAGCCAGATCGACAACTTGTTAGAATGCGAGCCTAAACTGGTGTTCTTTAACGAACTGTAACTATAGCGCTAACCGAAGATCAAAAAAGGCACTCTATCTAGAGTGCCTTTCACTAGTTGGGACCTGTGATTAAGCGTCTTGCTTCTCCACCATATGCAAATGCACATCTTGTTGTGGGAAAGGAATCGAAATACCTTCTCGGTCGAAGCGTAGTTTCACCTCTTTTGTCACATCCCAGTATACATCCCAGTAATCATCCGTTTTTACCCAAGGACGCACAATAAAATCTACAGAAGACGTATTTAATGTATGAACTTTGATCATTGGCTCTGGAGTGCGAAGTACCGAAGGGTGAGAGGTAATGATATCAGACAATACTGACTCCGCTTTTAAGAGGTCATCCGCATAGCCAATGCCAAACACCATATCCACGCGGCGAATGCGTTCATGCGTGACGTTCTTAATAACATCTCCCCAGATTTTGCTGTTAGGCACAATAATAATTTGGTTATCAAACGTACGGATTGTGGTGTTCACCAAACTCATATGGCTTACCTTGCCATCCACACCGCCAGCATACACAAAATCACCAACATCAAATGGGCGATAAATAAGCAGCATCATACCCGCCGCGAAGTTGGATAACGTGTCTTGCAACGCGAAACCAATAATCACACCAGCAATACCGAAACCGGTTAGGATTGGCGCTAGGTTCAAGCCAAGCTGAGATAAGCCTACCATGATACCGATCACCCACACGAATTTGCCGGACATCGAGATAAAGAAGTCCTGCATCAAGTGGGAAAGTTTTAAGTTTTTCGATGCAACTGCCTTACGGACCACTTTGCGCGTTAACTTAGCCAGTCCACGAGCGATCAATAAAATCAGCGCAAAAACAAACAACTGGAAGATATGCTGCGGTGCATTCTCGGCAAACCAATCCAGTGCCGAGTTGGACCAGTGACTCAGTATTGACCACACAACTTTGGTATTCAGTAAATCATGGGTGATATTACCCGTCACTTCAAAAATTTGGCGTTTGTATTCAGACGTTTCTAAACCGACTTTATCACCAATTGAAATCAGGTTGCGTAAGCTTTCTGTCGCAATATTTAGCCTTTGTTTAGTAATGAGCTGACTAAGTTGCAACGACGCTTTTTCCGACTCTGGGCTAGACGAAAGTTGGGAGCCAATGATCTCACTTTGCTGACTCAAGTACTCAATTGAAGCAGACAGTAAGCGCATACGTTTATCAATTTTATCTTTTAGTTCCGCTTCTGCGCGCTCGTTTTGGGCCCCTAGCTCCTTCAACCAAGCGAGATTTTGCCAGCTCGAATCGAAGCTAACATCAAGATAACGCTGTAGCTCTCGATAATCGTTAACAAGAGCAAGCTTCTCTTCATCCTTAGCCTTATTTAAATCCTCGACGACTTTCTTTATTTTTTCCGATAGATAGTTCGTCGCGTCCTCAGAGTATTGTTCTTGTTTTTTAACTAGCAAGATCAGCTTGTCGCGAGAGATAGTTTCACGTTCAATCGCTGACGCTAACTGGCTTCTTAATTCTTCATTCTTTTGGAATAGTTGCAGTTGAAGGGCGTCACGCTCGTCGCCACTCGCTTGCGAGAGGCTTTGGGATAAATCCACAATCTCTCGGTTCAAGTTGTCAATCGAGATTTCGGCAGCAGAAGGCTCTTGGATATCGTCAGTAGCAGTCGCATGAACAGCCATTGGGGAGAACATAATGACGGCAAGTGCGAATAATGTCACCCAAGATGTCAGGCGCAGTTTCTGGGGGAAATGAAACGTCATGTTTACCTCATAGGGAACAATCCTGATCAAAACAATCAGGAATAGAAGTGTAAAGCGTTGAAATCATACTCCTAAGTTTACAACACTAAATAATAAACTGAGCAGCATTTCGTTAGCGAGACGTCAAAGTTGGGAGCCCCAATAGCAAACAAGCCTTTCATTTAATCAATGAAAGGCTTGTTTTTATTCGACTAAGGACGGTTGGGATGATTTAAAATATGGTCTTCCCAATCCACCACATCAATCTCGTAAACAACTTTGTTACGGACACTTTCCCCAGCCGCATGCATTGCGGACTTAGAGCCTGTAATCAACGGATGCCATTCTGGTAAAGGCTGCTTTTCAGCCAACAGACGGTAAGCGCACGTGTGTGGCAGCCAAGTAAAATCGTCGATGTCTTCTCGGGTCAGCTTGGTGCACTCTTCACCCGAAGTGAAACGGTTTGGGTAATCCTTACATGAACACGTTTTACTGTTCAGCCAGCTACAAGCCACATTGGTATAGTAGATTTCATCGGTATCTTCATCCATCAGCTTATGCAAACAACATTTGCCACAACCATCACAGAGAGATTCCCATTCCTCTTCTGTCATCTGCTCTAACGATTTACTTTGCCAAAATGGAGTGCTCATACTTCAGGTCTCACCAAGGGAATTTAGGGGGCGATTTATACTCTTCTCAACGCAAAAGTTCAAGTTTTGAGAAGATCTTGCATCCTTCCCACATAACGGTGGAGATATTCAACTACTTTCGTTTTACTGTTCTATCCTTAAACAAGTTTCCATTACTCAATTGATCAAGAAGGCATTAAGGAGTTTTCATGGGTATTATTTCTTGGATTATTTTGGGCTTAATCGCCGGCGCACTTGCTAAATGGCTCATGCCAGGAAAAGATGGGGGCGGTTGGATTGCAACAATGTTACTTGGTATTGCAGGGGCATTTGTAGGTGGCTTCCTTGGCGGCATTCTCGGTTTCGGCGGAGCAACTGGCGTCAACATTGGTAGTATCATTACCGCAACACTAGGCGCATTTATTCTGTTGTTTGTTTATAACCGTTTCTTAAAATAAGCACGATGATTTAAAAGCAAAAAACCAAAAAGGGAGCGTAATGTTAAGCGCGCCCTTTTATTTTTTTCTTTCTTCACTCTTCCAATCCACGTCAAAATGACCATAATTGCCCCCTTAATTTTTTAAGAGGTTTACATTATGGATTGTCGATTAGGATGTGGAGCGTGCTGTATTGCGCCAAGTATCTCTTCACCAATACCTGGAATGCCCAAAGGCAAACCTGCAGGTGTTCGTTGTGTGCAACTCAACGACGACAATTTGTGCAAGCTATTTGGTAAGCCTGAACGCCCTAAAGTCTGTCACGATTTTAAACCGTGTCCGATTGTATGCGGCAACACCAATCAAGAAGCACTCGACAACATCACTGAATTAGAACAATTGACGTAATGCGACTCTAGACCACACGTTTAAAGTTAGTACCTCGGTTGTTTCTCTCCGAGGCAGTAATCAAAGCAAACTCAAGATTTAGCACTTTCCCCCTCTGCTTTTTATCTCACCCTTGAGAACTCTTGCCACATAGCGTTCCATTTGCGGTTTTCGCGCGATCTCCCTCACAATTTATTGACAATTCTCGACTATGTTCAGCGGGTCATTTAATTAAAGATCAGGAAAGAACATGAATAAGTATTTGGCTGAGGCTTTTGGCACGTTCTGGCTAGTGTTAGGCGGCTGTGGTAGCGCGGTGTTGGCTGCGGGTTTCCCTGAAGTGGGTATTGGTCTGTTGGGCGTTTCTTTGGCATTCGGTTTAACCGTTCTGACGATGGCATTTGCTATCGGTCATATTTCAGGTTGTCACTTGAACCCTGCAGTGACAGTTGGCCTTTGGGCTGGCGGTCGTTTTGAGACAAAAGACGTTGCTCCCTACATCATCTCACAGGTTATCGGCGGGCTTATCGCAGGTGGTGTGCTTTACGTTATTGCATCTGGACAAGCAGGATTCGATGTTGTGGGTTCTGGCTTTGCCGCCAATGGTTATGGTGAACACTCTCCAGGCCAATACTCGATGATCGCTGCACTTGTGACTGAAGTTGTCATGACGATGATGTTCCTGATTGTCATTATGGGTGCAACAGACAAACGTGCGCCACAAGGCTTTGCACCTATCGCAATTGGCCTGTGTTTGACTCTCATTCACCTGATCAGCATTCCTGTCACCAATACGTCAGTAAACCCTGCTCGTAGCACGGCAGTCGCAGTATATGTGGGTGACTGGGCGGTTTCTCAGCTATGGCTGTTCTGGATTGCTCCTATTGTGGGTGGCGTGCTTGGTGCGGTTATCTACAAAAACCTTCTTGGTAAAGAATCGAACGATTAATCGTTCCCAACTCTCAAAATCAAAAAAGCCGCTGAATTCAGCGGCTTTTTATTAAATTCTGTGTCGACCTAATAGCGAATGTGACAACGTCGTGCCATCAACAAGCTCTAGCTCCCCACCGACAGGCACACCATGCGCGATGCGGCTGGCATCAACTTGGTGCTCTTTACATAGCTCTGCGATGTAGTGGGCAGTGGCTTCACCTTCAACTGTTGGGTTTGTCGCCAAAATCACTTCGGTAATATCACCGCGACGTAAGCGGTAATCAAGGACATCTAATCCAATATCACTTGGACCAATACCATCTAATGGCGACAAATGCCCCATAAGAACAAAATACCGACCAGAATATTGGCCTGTTGCTTCAACGGCTGCGATGTCTGCCGGGCTTTCTACCACACAAATTTGACCATTTTCTTGGCGTTTTGGGTTGGTACAAATGTGACAGACTTCTTCTTCGGTGAAGGTTCGACACTCAGTACAATGACCTATTTCTGTCATTGCCTGACTCAGCGCATCTGCAAGCTGCAAACCGCCTTTTCTATCGCGCTGTAACAAATGAAAGGCCATACGCTGCGCTGACTTGGGGCCAACCCCAGGTAGACAACGTAAGGCCTCCATCAATTGCTCCAGCATATGACTGGTACGCATTAAAAGTCCGCTTAATTAAATATCAGCAGATTAGAATGGCATTTTCATGCCTGGTGGTAGTTGCATACCGCCAGTTACAGAAGCCATTTTCTCTTTTTGAGTTTCTTCAACACGACGGGCTGCATCGTTGAACGCCGCAGCGATCAGATCTTCAAGCATTTCTTTGTCGTCTTCCATCAAACTTTCATCGATGTCAACACGACGTACGCTGTGACTACCAGTGATAGTAACTTTAACTAGGCCAGCACCAGACTCGCCAGTTACTTCCATATTCGCGATTTCTTCTTGAAGCTTTTGCATGCGATCTTGCATTTGCTGGGCTTGCTTCATTAGGTTGCCCATACCGCCTTTACCAAACATGTTTATCTCTCTGGTTTAATGAGGTGTTGCATCAATTAATGGGGTTATACCTTTGGGTTTTCAACCCCATTCCATTCGATTATTAGATAGGGCGCACACTATCTTTATCAAGCTCTGCAGCAAAACGACGTTCAATAAATTGAACATTTGGATCGTTTTCTAAACTGTTCAGCGCTTGCTGTAATTTCTCTTGGTAGAGCCTATCTCTCAGTTCAAGTGGTGTTTCTCCACTCTCCCCTATTTCGATGCTCATGTGGCACTCTTCACCTAACACGGTATTAAGTGCTTTGAGCAATTCGGCTTGAGCTCTATCAGTATTCAAATGAGCTTGGCTGCTTCTCAATAGTAACGAAACGGTTGTTCCTTCCTTACTATAATGAGAGTTTAGCGCAAGTTGCTCTACCAGCTTAGGGATCTCCATTAAGCTGATGAGCTTCGCCCATTCATTATGTTCTAATGACTCATCGATGAGCTTTTGTGCCATTTCAGGCGTTTTCTCATGCTCAAGTGCCTGCTTGAGCTGCGTAGGTGTCAGTTTTGTATTTACTTTTGTCTCAACAGGCTTGCTTGGACGCCAGCGATACGCTTCCTCAACTTGTGGCTCCGTCGACTTCGGAGCTGAGTTTGGCGACACCTGCGCGGAATTGCCATGCAATTGCGCTACTCGGTCGATAACCGATTCTGGTTGTGCAGATGCCGCTTTAGGCTTTTTTGAGCCACCATTTTGAGGAGTGTTCTGTTGTAGGCCTTGACGCTGAGAACGTAATTGGTGACGTAAACCGCTTAGACCACCGCGCGCCGGTGTTGAAACGCTCTCTTGCACTTGTTGAGGTGGCGTTTCATGCTGCGGTGCAGGGTTTTCGCTCATCGGCGGCGCCATATCATACTGTGGCGGAACCCTCTCATATCCACTCGCGTGATATTCAGGTTGTGAATTGGATGAAGGTTGAGGCGCCACTTGTGGTGAGCTTTGTGCTGGACTCGGCTGCTGAGCTCGAGGAGCTGCTACTGTCTGAGCTGGTGCAGTCTTTGATTGACTGGCACTTTGAACTGGGGCTGAAGCTGATTCGCAGTTACTGGAAACAACATTTGCCACACTGTTACTTGATGGGCGGAACGCCATCATACGCAGCACAATCATTTCCAGACCGACTCGCCCATTTGGCGAGAGGGTCAAATCTTCACGACCTTTCAATGCAATTTGATAGTAAAGCTGAACGTCTTGCGGGCTTAGAGCTTTACTCAACAGCTCAATTTTCTCTGCATCTGGTTGTGCTAGGTCTAACGACGCGGGCAACGCTTGATACATCGCAATTCGGTGTAACTGTGTTGCGACTTGCTGCAACAAACCATCCCACTCAACACCATTTGCCGCTAATTGTTGGATTTTATCCATAGCTTGTTGAGGTTTCTTGCTGCTGATTGACTCTAGTAAGTGAATCGCTTGGTCGGTATCAATCGTCCCCAACATGTGGCTGACAATATCGGCTTGCACCGCACCGTTACCTAAAGCTATTGCTTGATCAGTCAAGCTGAGAGCATCACGCATACTGCCATCTGCAGCATGTGAGATCATACCCAACGCTTTTGGCTCTGCTGAAACTTGCTCTTGACCTAGGATGTAATCAAGTTGCTGGTGAATATCATCAACGCTGATTGGTTTCAGATGAAACTGAAGACAACGCGACAATATAGTGACAGGCAGCTTTTGTGGATCAGTTGTTGCGAGTAAGAACTTCACATACTCTGGCGGCTCTTCCAGGGTTTTCAACAACGCATTGAAAGAGTGACGCGATAGCATGTGCACCTCATCGATGAGGTACACTTTAAAACGTCCACGAGCAGGTTTGTATTGAACGTTGTCTAACAGTTCACGAGTGTCTTCAACTTTAGTACGTGATGCTGCGTCGATTTCAAGAAGATCGACAAAGCGACCTTCATCAATTTCACGACAAGTATCACACTTACCACAAGGTGTCGCGGTAATGCCGGTTTCGCAGTTCAAGCCTTTGGCAAACAGCCTACCGATACTCGTTTTACCCACACCACGAGTCCCGCTGAACAGATAAGCATGGTGTAAACGGTTTTGCGCCAGTGCGTTTTCCAACGCCGTCAGGACATGTTTTTGTCCGACAACTTGGTCAAACTGATTAGGACGCCATTTTCGCGCTAAAGCTAAATAACTCATTGAATGTATTAATGTCCTTCAAAATCGCAGATGCTGTACACGTTTAGACCTAGTGCTTCTAAACGTTTATCGCCACCGATTTCTGGTAGGTTGATAACGAACGCAGCGTGCTCAACTTCACCACCCAGTTGGCGAATCAGCTTAGTCGTCGCTTCAATAGTACCGCCCGTTGCCAATAAATCGTCGACAACCAGTACTTTGTCGCCTTCAACGATGGCATCTGTATGGATTTCTAGTGTATCAACGCCGTATTCAAGCTCATAAGATTGAGCAACAGTAGGGCGTGGTAGCTTGCCTGGTTTACGCACTGGTACAAAACCAACACCTAGCTCAAGCGCTAAAGGCGCGCCAAATAGAAAGCCACGGGCTTCCGTACCCACAACCTTGGTAAAGCCCATATCTTTGTAACGTTCAACAAGTAAGTTGATCGTCGCTTGGTATGCTTTCGCGTCTTCAAGAAGGCTCGTCACATCACGAAATAGAATGCCTGGCTTTGGGTAGTCTTGGATGCTTTTGATGCTAGATTTGATCAGTGAAATTGTTTCTGTAGTCATAATACCGATTTACTTAGATTGGCTCATCGCCCTCTCTAATCGCAGTATCACGAGGGCAACGAACAATAGGTTTTCACCACTATGTGCTTATTTTCGTAAAAGTCACAGGCGCTGAAAATACAAACGCCCACTCGAAGAGCGGGCACACTATTCTCTACAATCTTAGTGATTTTCTTCTCGGTCAGCAACCAACTCAATCACAGGCAGACGCATAAACCAGCTGAGTAAAACGATTAGCATCACTAAAAGACCAATTTTTACCCAAATGAGGGGGACAACAACGATTGAAACCATGAAACTAAGCGCAATAAAAATCGCACCACGCTTTTTTACTTTTGAAGTAACAGCCCGATGCTTATGCCAATTGTCGAGAATGGGTCCAAACGTTTTGTGGTTATGTAACCATTGATGAAATGCGGGGCTACCACGCATAAAACATGCGCTAGCAAGCAAAATAAAAGGTGTGGTGGGTAACAGTGGAAGGGCTATGCCGGCTATGCCTAGCACAATACAGAGTCCACCAACAGTATTGAAAAAGTAACGCTTAATACGAATGGTGAACTCCGGTACAAAATAGCTAGATTAAAAGCCTGCGTAACCATTCATTACACGAAGCCAGGTTAGCGTTGCAGGAAGTGTTGGGATCAAAAGAACTGCAATAAAACCTAAAAAGTAAAAAATATTATAAGGCTCTTTAAAATCTTTGTCTGCCATGATGTGTCTTCTCACTAGTTGACTTTGCTTCTCCCAAGGCACAGCGTTAAATTATCGTTGCACAAATGGGTCATTATTGTTTTAAGCGCTGACTATACATTAAACAGCCAAATCTAAACACCAGTAAAAAGTAAGGTTATTAAACTAAACGTATGTTGTTTTGGTGGTTCTAAAAAGATAATAAGCAGCGTAAGGACGCTGCTTATTGGTTTGCAAGTCATAATTATACTAGTCGGGATTTCCGGGTAATACTTAAACTAAAACTTGAAGAACCTAAACACCCGATAGATAACTGTCCTGCAACACTAAGCGGTAAATCGCGGGTGATGAAGTTTTTCATACTTCCTCCCCCTAAACGGTTACCTGCTGCGATGTGTTGATTCGTATTTCCGTCAGACCAATGGCTATCTAAACCCGCAGGTAATATAGAGACCGAGGATGAAGCGAGGTCGGCGACACCAAACACAGCATTGACTGCACCCGCACACTCCGAACACTCAATTCCTTTTTCAATGATCCCTACCATGTCCTTGAGATCAGCACTGAAACTTTTCAAGTTACGGAGATAATCGTCAAACAATGCCCTAACGAGCAATGTCGTCGCAACTCCATCATTAGCTTGGGAAGCAGAATCAACGAGATAAAACGCAAATTGACCATTCATTAACCAACGATAATCGAAAACCAAGGGCATCACATCCGTCGATTGCAATAAACGGTACGAGCAGCGCCAATCTCCCTGAGCAGCATCCTTCTCTGGCAATAGCGCTTGCAGTAAATCTCTTGCCGCACTCGGATTCTGTTGTAAATATTCCAGATGCCAATACAGCTCTTGTTCATCTGGGATTTCACCACCATCATCAACTCTAAACCACTGACTTGAAAAGTCACGTTGTTCTGAGAAGTGACTATCGGTATCTTCTAGCGTATTCTCTATCGCCTGAGATAGGTGCTCATAATTACCTATCGGTTTAGGAAGAAAATCTTTAATACCAAATCGCAACGCTTTCGCGACATCGGACATTTCATCCGTGCCTGATACCACGATAAGCGGCATATATGGGTATTCGAGACTAACTTCTTCGACGAACTCGATACCATCTAAGACCGGCATCGATAAATCACATAAGATAAGATCGGGTTGGCATTCCCTGAGTTGTTGAAGCGCTTCTAGGCCGTTTTCTGCTTCTACTACTTTAAAACCCTGACTTTCTAAATAGGCATTGGTTACTTTACGAAATATTGGATCATCGTCCACCAACATTATTAGTTTTTGATTAATCACTTCCTGTGCCGAGACCATTGCCGTTTGACTGTGAGTCTTAAACATACCTTTATCCCTCACAAAGCTCAGTCAAAAAAACAGATTTATTATTAAGTCATTATTTTTGTTGTGTTTACTTCCAGCAAAACGTGTCACAGCAAGACCTGAGGCCGCTTTGCCTTGTTATAAAACTTAGCTCGGAAACTGCATTAATACAAATATTACGGCGTATAACAGTATTTACTCAAACAGGGTTGCTGTGTTCAAATGATGCAACATGTTGACTTAAAGCAAGCTTTGATCACAAAGTTAATTATAAATTAACCGTAATCGGTAATTTAATGTGTCTGGAAATATGAAATTAGATGACTTAAACCTGTTTCGACTGGTTGTCGAAAATGGGAGCTACACCGCAACTTCGCGAAAAACCATGATCCCGGTTGCGACCATCACCCGACGCATTCAAGCGCTAGAAGACTCTGTCAATCTTCGACTATTGAACCGTCATGCTCGCAAACTCTCGCTCACTGAAGCAGGGGAACGTTTTTACCATGAGTGCTCTCCTTTACTACAAAGGCTAACAACCGCAGCAGAGGAAATCACTGACGACTGCCGAGGAGCATCCGGCAAGATTAAGATATCCGCGCCTTACAACTTAACTAAACGAATGATGATGCCGATGTTCAACAGCTTTATGAAGCAGTACCCGGACATCAACATTGAGCTAACGACAGAGAATAATGCGGACAAGCTTGACCCTACTGAATGGGATGTAATTTTTCGAGTGGGACCGCAACGCGACTCTAGCCTCATCGCGCGTAAGATTGGCGAAGTGAAGGATATTCTCGTTGCAAGCCCTGACTATCTAACCTCGAATCCTGCGCCACACCATGCAGAAGAGCTCTCTAACCATTCATTGCTAAAAGGGTACCCACTTATTAAGTGGACCTTGATTAATAGCAAAGGCGAGTCTGTGGTGAATGTTGATCGTGGTCGTTTTCAAGCAAACGCGCTCAATGTGGTGCGCAGCGCTTGTTCCGAAGGTTTAGGCATCACACTAATGCCAGATGTAATGATCAAAGAGTACATCGAGAGCGGCGATTTGGTACGCGTACTGCCAGATTGGAGTGCAAACCCGCGCGACATATATATGCTTTACAACCACAAAGACCACCTGCCAGAGAAAGTTCGCCTCTTTATTGACTTTGTGATCGCTTATAACATTCACTAACTAGATAGCGAAAACAAAAAACCAGAGCCGAAGCTCTGGTTTTTTTACGACTTAAGAAAGCGCATCCTATGCGCCTTCGTTATGAAGCTCTAGGTTTGCTAAATCCTGTTGGATTTCAAGTTGTGTTTTCGCATCATCATTACGAAGACCATCTAAGAAATCTAGGTATTGTTGGTCGATATCACCCGTTACGTATTCGCCGTTAAACACGGAAGTATCGAACTGAGTAATGTCTTGGTTTCCAAGACCTACAGCCTCTACCAAATCTTCTAGACGTTGATAAATAAGCGCATCGGCACCAATCTGCTTACAAATTGTATCGTTGTCACGGCCATGGGCAATAAGCTCTGTAGCACTTGGCATATCAATGCCGTATACGTTCGGGAAACGAACTTCAGGAGCCGCTGAGACCATGTACACTTTCTTGGCACCAGAATCACGAGCCATCTCAATAATCTGCTCTGACGTTGTACCTCGAACAATAGAGTCATCCACCAGCAACACATTCTTACCTTTGAATTCCGAACGAATAGCATTCAACTTGCGACGTACTGATTTCTTACGTTGTTGCTGGCCAGGCATGATAAACGTACGTCCAACATAACGGTTTTTCACGAAACCCTGGCGATAAGGGATATCGATCGCTTGTGCGATTTGCAGTGCAATGTCGCAAGACGTTTCAGGGATAGGAATGACAACATCGATATCAAGGTTTGCGTAATCTTCACGAATACGTTCGCCCAGCTTTTTACCCATTTCAACGCGAGCGCTGTATACCGAAATTTTATCGATGAACGAATCTGGACGAGCAAAGTACACGAACTCGAAAATACAAGGGTTCAGCTTAGGATTATCTGCACACTGCTTCGTGTAAAGCTCACCGTCAAACGTTGCGTAAATCGCTTCACCAGGTGCAACATCACGGACGAAATCAAAACCGACCGCATCCAATGCCACCGATTCAGAAGCAACCATGTACTCTGCTCTGCCGTTAACTTCACGCTTACCTAAACACAGCGGGCGAATACCGTGTGGGTCACGAAATGCAATCATACCATGACCAATGATCATAGCTGTCACAGCATAAGCACCGCGAATTGTGCGATGAACATTGGTGACTGCGCGGAATACGTCTTCGGTCGTGACATTTCCTTTTACTGAGTCAATTTCGTGCGCCAGTACATTTAGTAATACTTCAGAGTCTGAAGTGGTATTGATATGACGGCGATCTTTTTCAAACAGCTTCTGACGAACTTCGTTGGCGTTAGTCAAGTTACCGTTGTGGGCAAGTGTAATACCGAAAGGAGAGTTTACGTAGAAAGGTTGAGCTTCTGAAGCGCTTGAACTGCCTGCTGTAGGGTAACGAACATGACCAATTCCGACCTCGCCTTGCAGGCGTTGCATGTGTCTTGCTTCAAATACATCCTTGACTAAACCGTTCGCCTTACGCAGACGAAAACGATTGCTTTCTATGGTACAAATACCAGCGGCATCTTGGCCACGATGCTGTAACACCGTTAACGCGTCATAAATAGACTGGTTTACAGGCGTTGTGCCCACGATTCCAACAATACCACACATGTCCTAATCCTCGATTTGCGACAGTAGCTGGCACTACTAGATAGTGCCAGACAGAAAACTTGATGTTGCTTGTAAATGCTCGAAGAATGGGGCGATGATACGGCTGAACTCAGGGATCAACTGTGAATCTTTCCACCAATCCGAGCTTGGGAATGCAGTAAACGCATCCATAAAAAACAGCACCGCAGAAACAATTAAGACTCCGCGTAGACCACCAAATACAATCCCGAGAATTCGGTCCGTACCTGATAGCCCTGTTTTTTGTACCAGTTGACCAATGACGTAATTCACCACTGCACCAACTACCAAGGTTGCGACAAATAACGCCGCGATCGCCGCTCCGTTACGAAACATATCATCTTCGATGTTGGTGAAGTACACCGCCAATTTGGCGTAGTAATTACTGGAGATAAAAAACGCTCCGAACCAAATCACCAAAGACAAAGCTTCTTTAGCAAAACCGCGAACTAAACTGATCAGAGCTGAAAATCCGATCACACCTAAAATGATAAAATCTATCCAATTCATCTTTTCTTCATCTTAAGTTGGCGCGCATTTTAACAGAAAAAATGCTGACGCAAACGTTTTCTTATGGATTTAATGGCTTAAATTTAAGCAATTGACCTTTTGAACCTGTAATTTTTTGTAATTCTTGAACTTGTCGTTCAAGTTTACTTTTTGACACATCAGGGCCAACAATCACTCTCGTAAACTCGTTTTCTTTCTTTGTGTGAGCTTGATAACCACGCTTTTGCAAATCCGCGACAAGCGCGACAGCATTTTCGTGATTCTTAAGTGCCATCAACTGAATGATCCAAGCTGAATCTTCATATTGATTTTTCTCTTGAACAGGACGAGTGACGACCTCAACTTGCTCTGGTTGTTTGATGACCTCAGGTTTAGATGTTGGCGCTGGCTCGGGCTCAGAAACGGCTACTTGAGCATCCTCACGTTCTTGCACTACAGCTTCAACCGGAGAATCCGGTAACGTAATGTCGTCTTCCACTGGCTCTAATATTTCGAAGTTTTCCACATCACTATCAAGTTCTGGTTTGATAGGAATACTGGCAAATTCTTCTTTGTAGTGCAGTTTCTTACCATCTAGCACATCGGGAAGAACAATGACTCCGACTGCGACTAGAATGATGGTGCCGACTAAACGACTTTGGAATTTACTTGCCATCAAAATACCTTTACTTATTTATTATTTGATTGCCAATGTTCCAATACCTCTCCGACGGTATGGAATGAGCCAACCACCAGAATAACGTCTCCTGTCTTTGCGTGGCTTCTCGCACTCTCGAAGGCGTCAACAGGGTTTTCAAAATGAACTTGCCCATCAGGTAAGTATTGGCACAATTCATCAGCGGTCGCCGCTCTCGGTCCAGTAAGCGACGCTGGATACCATTGTGTTGCAACTGGAGTTAGAGCTTCAATGGTTGCTTTAATGTCCTTGTCATGCAGCATTGCAACCACAATATGGATATTCTTACCCAAATATTGTTGCTTCACTCTCTCTACCAAATACTCAGCAGAGTGCGGGTTATGAGCGACATCAAGGACTATTTCAGGTTCGTGATGCAGTACTTGCATACGCCCCGCCAAACGCGCATTATTCAAGCCATTGACAATATTTATGTCAGTGATTTGCAATTCCGAAGCCCCTAGTGCCATCAGTGCAGTGGCTGCATTTTGTAATGGTAGCGATGGGATTGGTAAATCCTCTAACTCAAATGCCCCACTGCTCCACTTCCAACCATTATCAGTTAGTTGGTAATCGTACTGAATACCTACTTGGAAGAACTCAGAACCAATATCGTCAGCATGAGCCGCCACGGTCGCTGGTGGCGTTGGTTGACCACAAATTGCTGGCTTCCCTGAACGGTAAATGCCCGCTTTTTCAAAACCAATAACATTGATGTCATCACCAAGCCAATCCACATGATCGATCGCTAAGCTCGTAATAACAGAAACATCATGGTCAACAACGTTAGTGGCGTCTAGACGGCCGCCAAGTCCTACTTCAAGTAAGACAACGT
Source organism: Vibrio sp. 779(2023) (assembly GCF_033344285.1). NCBI lineage: Bacteria > Pseudomonadati > Pseudomonadota > Gammaproteobacteria > Vibrionales > Vibrionaceae > Vibrio > Vibrio sp. 779(2023). The sequence goes on along the minus strand of NZ_JAWPOM010000010.1, from coordinate 76,515 downwards.
CAACTTTCTCTACTTGGAAAATACGTAGCGCAGCAAGCGTACCGAATTCAAAGAGGCTAAGGCTAACATCACCACGCTGCTTTTCTACATAATCGAATGCTTCACAGTGCTTTGCATCTACAACGTCAACGCCATTAATGCGTACACGCTCGTTGTAACGAATCAGGTGCGGAGAACTGTAAACACCGACTGAATAGCCAGCATCAAGTAAAATGGCTTCCATTAACGCACACGTTGAGCCTTTGCCATTGGTTCCGGCAACGGTGATTACGGTTGGAGCTGGTTTGGTAAGATTGGCTTTGTTTGCTACCGCTTGGACACGGTCTAAGCCTAGATCAATTGCTGAGGAATGAATATTTGCTAAATAATCAAGCCACATCTCTAATGAAGATGTGGCTTGAGGAATTGGGTTTTGGGTCATCTAACTTTAACCATTAAATTCTTTGGTTTTTATGTTAGTTGATACTTTACCCTTTTTCGTCCGCTTCTGGTACAGAATATGGCTCTTCATTTGGAGATTCGTTAACCGAAACCACCAAAGGAGACTTGTGGTTAGTCATCTTAGCGATAAGACCACCCACACGCTGACGCATTTCACGACGGTCAACGATCATATCAATAGCACCGTGATCAAGTAGGAACTCACTACGCTGGAAACCTTCAGGAAGATCTTCACGCACTGTTTGCTCGATTACACGACGACCAGCAAAGCCAATCAGGGCCTTAGGTTCACCGATGTTGATATCACCCAACATAGCCAAACTTGCTGATACACCACCCATTGTAGGGTCAGTTAGAACCGAAATAAACGGCAGACCTTTTTCTGATAAACGCTCAAGCGCAGCACTGGTTTTTGCCATTTGCATAAGAGACATTAATGCCTCTTGCATACGAGCACCACCACTTGCTGAGAAACAAACAAGCGCACAGTTATTTTCAATGGCTGCATCTACGGCTTTCACAAAGCGAGCACCAACGACTGAACCCATTGAACCACCCATAAAGGAGAATTCAAACGCACACGCCACAAGCGGCAGACCAAGCAATTCACCCTGCATAACAACTAGCGCATCTTTCTCGCCGCTGTTTTTTTGTGCAGCAGAGATACGCTCTTTGTATCGCTTAGAATCTTTAAATTTCAGTTTATCCTGTGGCTCAAGTTCAGAACCTAATTCAACTCGATTACCTTCATCTAAAAATGTTTCCAAACGACGACGCGCTTTCATACGCATGTGATGGTTACACTTTGGACAAACTTCTAAGTTACGCTCTAGTTCAGCATGGTATAAAACCTGTTCACAAGAGGTACATTTAGTCCACACACCTTCTGGGATAGAAGCTTTGCGTGAACTTACTAGATTGCTTTTCTCTAAAATCTTTTCAAGCCAACTCATGGAAGACCTTTTCTCTCAACTCTTCCGCTTCATTGCGAAAGATATAAATTCGACATAATACCGACGGATTAAACCATATCTTGCAGCTACTGTAGATAAAAAACTGGTTGTACCTATTTTTGATATCGTAAATAGCGTATGTTTTCCGTTCACATTCAATGTAAACACTACCGATATTTTGAAATAAGTTTGTAAAATTAGTTCAAATTATCTGGTAAAAACAGTGGACCGATCGGCACTTCAGGTAACCCAAACTCTTCTGGGTAGTCTACATCTACCAGGTACAGACCTTCCGCTTTCGCTGTCGCACCCGCTAGTTTGCGATCTTTGGCGTCTAATAACCACTTGATCCATTCAGGACTCTCTTCGCCACGTCCAACTTTTATCAAGCTACCCGTGATATTACGAACCATATGATGCACGAACGCATTGGCTTTAATATCAATAACCACATAGTTTCCATGGCGCGTAACGTTCAGATGCATCAAGTTTCGAAATGGACTGCGAGACTGACAATGCGCCGCGCGAAACGACGTAAAATCATTTTCGCCGAGTAGGAACTGCCCTGCTTCATGCATTTTTTTCTCGTCGAGCTCACCATGATAGTGACTAACCCCCGAGTTTAAGATGCCTGGACGTAAAGCATGATTGAAAATAATGTAACGATAACGGCGCGCTGTCGCTGAGAATCTTGCATGGAAATCATCTGAAACTTCTTGAGCCCAACGAACCGCTATATCGCTCGGCATGTTCGCGTTTGCGCCCATGGTCCAAGCTACCATTTTTCGAGTAACGTTGGTATCAAAGTGCACAACTTGTCCCGTGCCATGCACGCCTGCGTCTGTCCGACCAGCACACTGAACTTCAACTGGGTGATTAGCGACGACGGACAATGCTTTCTCTAGCTCTTCTTGGACACTTTTCACTTCTCTTTGGCGCTGCCAACCAAAGTAGTTTGTACCGTTGTACTCGATACCTAATGCGATTCTCATCTTAACCTTCGAACTCTAAAATGGGGCGGGAAGTATATACTCAAGTCACCTCAAGTTGCCAGTTTCACCAAGGGTGACATAAAGGTAGCATCCTACTAACGGGACACAAAAAGGGTAGCAAACGCTACCCTTTTGTTTCGGTTTATCGGCCATTAATGGCGTCAATCAGGCTTTTTGCTTCGCGGCGAATATCATCCTCACCGTAAACAATCGCCTCTTCTAGTAGTTTAATCGCCCCTTGAGAATCGTTCATCTCGAGATAGATTTTAGCCAAATCCAGTTTCCCAGCCGCTTCAGCATTGCTATCTACGTCAATATCGCCGATCTCACCGATAACATCTGGAAACTCGTTCAATCCGACATCGAGCTTAAGGTCTTCTTCTTCGAACTCACCACCTTCTCTGTCGACCTGAGCCATCAATTCATCAATCGTCATAAATTGATTTTTCTTCGGGTCGAAGTCATCCAAGTCGCTTTGCTCTGCCCAGTTTTCTTGCGCGATCTCTGGCTGACTTAGTGCATCACTCGAATTCCAAACATCACGCTGGTCCTCAGGCACTTCTTCAGTAGAACTTACGTTATCAGCAGCGGGTTTAAAGCCATCCCAATCATCTCCAACATCAAGCATGGTTTCAAAATCCATACCTGCACTTGCGATGGTGTCACTGTCTAGTTTACCTTCAAATACTTCTGAGTTTGCGTCTTCCGCAAGAAGGTTAGCCATTGATGATTCATCATCCAAATTACTGAGCGGCTCACCCTCTGTCGCTGTTGGCTGCACTTCTGGGTCAGTATCAAAGCCGTTTTGCTGCGCAAATACTTCAAACAAAGCATCATGATCGTTATCGGCTTGAATAGCTGGTCTCGATGTCTCTGCTTCAACCTTAGGGCTCTCTGACGCACCCTCGTTCATTGACGCGAGAACATCTTCCTCATTGAACTCTGGAAGATCTTGGTCGTCAAAACTTAACTCTTCATCCTCACCGGAGATTGGTTCTATATCTGCAGTCTCAGAGCTCGGTAATTCTGGCTCTTCTTCCATCGACGCCAAGGCATCTTCTTCGCTGAACTCTGGCAAATCGAGCTCATCAAAATTGAACTCTTCTTCGAACTCAGTTGGCAAGTCGGCTTCAACTTGTTCTAGTTCAATGGACTCGGACGTTTCTAACTCCGGCTCATCCACCATAGACGCCAATGCGTCTTCTTCACTAAACTCAGGAAGATCCAGCTCATCAAAATTGAATTCATCTTCTGATTCAGCTGGCAAGTCGGCTTCAACCTGTTCTGGCTCAACGGACTCGGACGTTTCTAACTCCGGCTCATCCGCCATAGACGCCAATGCGTCTTCTTCACTAAACTCAGGAAGATCTAGCTCATCAAAATTGAATTCATCTTCTGATTCAGTTGGCAAGTCGGCTTCAACTTGTTCTGGCTTAACGGACTCGGACGTTTCTAACTCCGGCTCATCCGCCATAGACGCCAATGCGTCTTCTTCACTAAACTCAGGAAGAT
>NZ_JAWPOM010000010.1:34790-72517 GCF_033344285.1 Vibrio sp. 779(2023) | reverse complement strand
CCAGCTCGTCAAAATTGAACTCATCTTCTGATTCAGTTGGTAAGCCTGCTTCAACTTGTTCTGACTCAACGGACTCGGACGTTTCTAACGTAGGTTCGCCAGCCATAGATGCTAGAGCATCTTCTTCACTAAACTCAGGAAGATCCAGCTCGTCAAAATTGAACTCTTCTTCGGACTCAGCTGGTAAGTCGGCTTCAATTTGTTCTGGTTCAACGGACTCGGACGTTTCTAACGCAGGTTCGCCAGCCATAGATGCTAGAGCATCTTCTTCGCTGAATTCTGGAAGATCTAGCTCATCAAAATTGAATTCTTCTTCTGAATCGTTGGTCGACTCAGTTTCCGGCTCCAATTCAGGCTCATCCAGTAGCCAATCTTCTTCTTGTGGAACACCGAATTCATTTTCTATTGTATTTGGTGTCGGCGTGAAGGCTGGAATGTCTTCCTCTTGCTCAACGTGAGGCTGTACCTCAGCACCGGACTCCACGGATGGTTCTTGTGTTGAATCAGTATCGGTAGCCTCTTGTTGTAGTGATGAAGCTTCCTCTATCTCCGTTTGTGTTTTTTCAACTTGCTGCGGTAAATCGTCTTCACTATCAAATAGAGCGTCAAGTTCAGCAGAAAAATCCGCTTTTTCTTGTTCTGTTGGCAGAAGTTCTTCACTGTCTGACTCAAATAGGTCGTCTAGCTCGCTCATTAAAGGATCATTCTCTGGTGAGAGGTCCTCTAAATCACCAAGAAATTCATCGTTGCTAAATGGCTCTGAAGCAGCCTCTGGCTCGGTTAATGGTTGCTCTTTTGCAGCTTGTTGCGTGTCTGGTTGGCTTTCACTTAATAAAGCGTCGATGTCCAATCCAGACTCAATGTCCTGATCTTCATGAGTTTGTTCTGACTCAACTACGGAAGATGGCTTTTCGTCGGCGTCTGGCTCACCAAAACCAAGTGATTTCAGTAACTCTTCCTCTTCCGATTTATTCTGCTCTGGGCTCTCGTCCTCTCGAATCAGATCATCAAACGGATCTAAATCAGCTTCAGTCTCTTCATCAAGTTCAGAGGTAACATCATCAATGAGTTCATCCAGTAAGTCTGTGCTATCTGCGTCTAACTCTTCGATCGAGTCATCACCTTCAAAACCAGAGATTGCTTCTAGCTCGTTTAGTGGATCAAACTCGTCTGTGTCATCTTCATCAAAATCAATGAGTTCATCGAGTAGCTCTGTACTGTTTTCATCTAGAACAGGACCTTCATTGGCGTCAGCTTCTCGAACTTCCGATTCGCTAGCCGGTTGTTCATACTGGGCCAATAGCTTATCGATATCGTCGTCAGATGCCTCTCCTACACTAAAGTCATCATCCGAAACAGGCTGTTTTAACTCAGGCTCATCAGTATCTAAATCGAAGTCATCGTTGCCAAGTTCAGCAAACAAGTCATCAAGCATATCCTGGTCGACAGTGTCACTTGGTAACTCTTCTGACGGCTCATCGGCTGCAAGTAACTCGGCAAATGCGTCGTCTGAAAGCGAGTCTGATTTCTCATTCACATCATCCGAAAGATCGAAGCCAGACTCATCGTCATCGAGCACTTCTAGTTCTGGAGCAACCTCATCTAAGGCTCGCTCCATTTCTTCTAAACCAAGCGCTTTTTCTTCGCCGTTGACTTGGATACCATTGTTCGATGACTCAAACTCATCCAGACCAACATCTAGGTCGCCGTCATCGCCAATATCTGCAAATGGGTCATCGTCCCCTTCCAGATTGAAATCCAGTTCTTCATCGTCGAGGTTAGCAAAGACGTCTTCTTCTAAATCTGACTTCTCTTCTTGTAAAGACTGTGTGTTGATATCTTCATCTGCAAACAATTCATCATCAAGCGTGAGCTCTTCATCCAGCTCATCCGCCGCCGCTAAACCGATTGGCGCTGCAAGAGGATCAACGTTTTGCTGTTCCTGCTCAACCGCTTCTTCTCTCGCTTTAGAGCGTCGACCAAGCAGCATAACGACTAGCAAGGCGAGCAAAGCACCAGGAATTAATGCCGCAAGACCAACAAGCCAACCATTCGACAAAATTTTGTCCATGGTGCTTGGTTGCATGCGTTGTTGTTCAGCAAGGCGCTGGCGCTCTTCAGCAAGCAGTTTCTCGACTTCTGAGCGAATGCGTTCTTCGTCATTCAGCTCGCTTTTCAAAGTTTCGACTTCGCTTTGCACTTCTGACAGCATCAATCGAAGACGATGGTTCTTCTCTTCTAATGAGTCTAATTCACTTTGTGAGCCTTGAAGTTTGTCCTTTAGCGCACTGACCTGCTTTTCACCCTGCGGAGAGGTGGTTACTGGTGGCGCAGGGATGACGGGTATTGTTTTCGGAGTTGGTTTTGGCTCCGTTGCTGCCACTGTCTCTGGCTTAGTCGCAGGCTTGGGTTCTACTTTAATTTGTGGCTTTGGTTGCTCGGTGACTCGTTGTGCTGGCGTCGCTCTATTTGTCGGCTTCGGCTGTTTTAACTTAGCTTCATGCGCCTTCATAATCGCAACAGCTTGCGCTGTGGTCGCGCTTTGCACTTGCTCTAGAGAAGGTACTCGTAGCCGACTACCTGGGATCAATTCATGAATGTTTTGGTTCTCAAACGCTTGAGGGTTAATTCGGTAAATGGCAAGAAGCGTTTGTTGAACGGTAACACCGCGTGAAGGTCGTAATTCTGAAGCGATCGACCATAGTGTTTGATTTTCACCAGTCGGACCAAAGAAACGTGACGGTTGAGTATTCGCAGGAGGAGCAGGTAATGCTCGCTCAATATCTTCAGCATAGCTCGGAGATGATTGCACTTCACCAGACGGTCCAACAAGACGAATTCCTTCGGCTTGAACCACTGATGATGTCTGAGTCGCGCTCATCAACACAAGGGCTGCTAACAAACGCTTATAATTTTGACGCATAGAAGGCTCAGTTTTGTGCTAAATACAATTTGAAATGGTGATCGGTTAAATATATCGGATATCGCATGCAAAACTATAGCGTTGAGAATAAAAAATGTGTGGCTCTCGCCATATTCGTACTAATCTCACACTATTTTGTTTCGTTCGTACAAAAAAGCCTCGCACTGTGCGAGGCTTTGAAATGAACTGTAAGCGACTTAGTAGTAATCGCGGATCAGAACTTCTGCGATTTGCACCGCGTTAGTTGCCGCGCCTTTACGCACGTTATCAGCAACAACCCACAGGTTTACGCCGCTATGATGGCTGATATCGTTACGGATACGGCCAACCATTACATGGTCTTTACCGCCCGCATCGCGAACTTGTGTAGGGAAGTCTTCACCGTGGAACACTTCGATACCGTCAGTTTGTTCAAGCAAGTTAACGACTTCTTGTGCATCGATAGGTGAACGAGTCTCAATGTGAAGTGCTTCTGCGTGACCGTAGAATACAGGAACACGTACACACGTTGGATTGACTGTGATTGATGGATCGTTAAAGATCTTCTGTGTTTCCCACACCATTTTCATTTCTTCTTTGGTGTAGCCGTTTTCCATCATTTGATCGATTTGTGGAATACAGTTAAACGCGATCTGTTGAGAGAATTGCTTCTTGTCTGCAGGCAGACCGTTTAGCAGCTTCGCCGTTTGACCTGCTAGCTCATCGATACCCGCTTTGCCTGCACCAGACACCGATTGGTAAGTTGATACGTTAATACGCTCAATACCCACCGCATCGTGAATTGGTTTTAGTGCCACCAGCATTTGGATGGTTGAACAGTTCGGGTTCGCAATGATGTTACGGTTACGAAACTCTGCAATCGCTTCTGGGTTTACTTCAGGCACAACAAGAGGAATGTCGTACTCGTAACGGAAGTGTGATGTATTGTCGATAACAATCACGCCTTCATCAGCGGCAATTGGAGCCCACTTGGCTGATAGCTCACCACCAGCAGAAAACAGTGCGATATGCGCTTGAGACCAATCGAACTCTTCTACGTTTTGAACGCGTACCGTTTTACCATTGAAGCGATAAGTCTTGCCTTCGCTGCGCTCACTCGCGAGTAGGAAGATTTCGCCTACTGGGAATTTGCGCTCTTGAAGCACATCCAAAATTGTTTCACCGACCGCACCGGTCGCACCTAAAATGGCAACATTATATTGCTGGCTCATTGACTTACCTCAATCTGAAAACCTAGTTCTGCTAATGGAGCAAGGTTACATGTTTTGTTACCCACTAGCGTGACAGCGCTGTATTCACGGCGATCCCAGTAGTTTTTACGCATCAGGTCAAAAGCGCCTGGCTTACTGATTTCACGGCGGAAAAGAGCGTCATCTCTACGCACATCATAGATTAACTGCGTGATGTTATGCAGTGTTGCTTCGTCCCAAGCTCTGTCCAATACCATAGTAGGAACAGGCGCGGTTGGCAGTAAATCGCTGGCATGCGCACGTAATTCGTTATTTAAGAACTCACAGTAGCTGTTGAAAATCATCGTTGTACCGCGAGCTTTCCCTTCCAAGCCGTAGCCTGCAACGTGAGGGGTTGCGAATGCTAGCAGAGGCAGAAGCTCCATATCAACCTCTGGTTCAAATTCAAATACGTCGAGTGCCGCTGTAAAGCCATCGTTTTTCAAAAGACGTTGCTTCAAAGCAGCGTTGTCAACGATGGGACCTCGAGCCGCGTTAATCAAAATTTGATCGCTGCGGAGACCATTTAATACCTTCTCATCAATCAAATGATGCGTTGGGTATGGGCCATCTTTGGTGATTGGCGTATGTAGTGTAATGATGTCTGAGCTTTCAATCAGTTCTGTCAGCGGAGTAAAGCTACGAGGATCACCAGCCTCTTGTTTGAATGGGTCATTGATCAGAACTTTAATACCCATGCCTTTCAAACATTTCTCTAGGTAGCTACCTACTTGGCCTGCACCAATAATACCTACCGTCTTGTCAAATATCGAGAAACCTTGTTGCTGAGCGAGCACCATCATCACGCTGAACGCGTATTCCGCCACACCCACTTTGTTACACCCTGGCGCCGCAGTGAAGAAAATGCCTTTCTCTTTTAAGAGTGCTTGGTCAACATGATCCATGCCTGCCGTGGCCGTACCAACAAACTTCAGCTTGTTTGCTTTGCTGATCAGGTCAGCATTCACTTTGGTGACTGAGCGAATCATTAGGGCATCAACATCCACTAAATCATCGGCGGTCAGTGTACGACCTGGTTTTAGAATTACGTTACCGAGTTGGCTGAATAGTTCTTCAGCATACGGCATATTTTCATCAACAATAATTTTCATAGCGCCAGCGTTCTAACATCCATTTGTAAGAGTTCGTTTATTCGCAAGATGCGAAACTAAAGCGATTGTGCCCTTTTCCCGAAAAATCTCAAGATATAACACCAATAAACCTCAAGGAGGTAACTCCTATAGAATCGATTGACGGGAAGCCTAGAGAAAAGCAGAAACAGAGAAAAGAAAAAGCCCGGCTAAATAGCCGGGCAAAGTTCCAGAACAAAAGGATCCTATCCCGCTCTCCATGGGATAGAGTCTGCGTCTGTTCGATCAGTGTGACTGATCAAGCTCTGGAAACTGGATTGTTGGCGTTTACAGTACTCTCGCAAGGCGCCAACAAATTCAGTTAACCTTGGTACTTTTTAATAACCAAAGTTGCGTTTGTGCCGCCAAAGCCAAAGCTGTTTGACATTACGGTCGTTAGCTCTGCATCACGTGCTTCTGTCACGATGTCCAGACCTTGTGCTGCTTCGTCCAAGTTTGAAATATTGATGCTTGGAGCAATGAAGTTTTTGTCTAGCATAAGTGTTGAGTAAATCGCTTCGTGCACGCCCGCTGCGCCGAGTGCGTGACCAGTCATTGCTTTTGTTGCAGAGATTGCAGGGCTGTTCTCACCAAACAATTGTTGGATAGCACCAAGCTCTTTCACGTCACCAACGGGTGTCGATGTACCGTGCGTGTTGATGTAATCCACACCATCAACGTCTTGCATCGCCATCTTCATACAACGAATTGCACCTTCACCTGATGGCGCTACCATGTCGTAGCCATCTGATGTCGCACCGTAACCTACGATTTCACCGTAGATTTTCGCGCCACGTGCCAGTGCGTGCTCTAGTTCTTCAATAACCAGCATGCCGCCGCCGCCCGAGATAACAAAACCGTCACGGTCTGAATCGTATGTGCGAGATGCTTTGTCTGGCGTGTCATTGTATTTGGTTGACAGTGCGCCCATCGCATCAAACATCATAGTTTGAGACCAATCTAGCTCTTCGCCGCCACCAGCAAAAACAATATCTTGTTTGCCTAGTTGAATAAGCTCCATAGCATGGCCGATACAGTGTGCAGATGTTGCACATGCAGAGCTCATTGAGTAGTTCACGCCACGAATCTTAAATGGCGTAGCAAGACAAGCAGAAACAGTAGAAGACATAGTACGAGGAACCATGTAAGGACCAACGCGCTTTACGCCTTTTGCACGCATCGTGTCTGTCGCTACCGTTTGATTGTATGCAGAAGCACCGCCAGAACCTGCAACGATACCGGTACGATCGTTTGAAACCTGCTCTTCTGTAAGACCAGCGTCTGCGATTGCCTGCTCCATTGATAGGTATGCATAAGCAGCCGCATCACCCATAAAGCGCATCTGCTTACGGTCGATGTGTTCCGCCGGGTTGATTTTTAGGTCACCCCATACTTGCGAACGAAGACCGTGTTCTTTGAACTGCTCAGATGCAGTGATGCCAGATTTGCCCGCTTTAAGAGACGCTAGAACTTCTTCGACGTTGTTACCGATACTTGAAACAATACCCATACCGGTGATTACGACTCGTTTCATTATGACATTCCTATAATTCAAAAATCCGCTAGATGATAACTAAGATAGTCAACAAAAGTGGTCAGCTTTCCCATAAATTCGTACAATCGCCCCATTCTTACCGCGCCAAATCACAAATTTGCACCATTATGACTTCAATAAAAAACGCAGAACTTGGTTGGAACGAAGCTGGTACTCCGGTTTCAGACCAATTTGATGATGTTTACTTCTCTAACGTAAACGGTCTTGAAGAGACACGCTACGTTTTCTTAAAACAAAATCATCTCCCAGAAAGATGGCAGGAATTTGACCAAAGACGTTTTGTCATTGGTGAAACAGGATTTGGCACGGGATTAAACTTCTTAGCAGTATGCCAGTGGTTTAGTGAGTTTCGTCGTCAGCATCCGGACGCAACATTGAAAGAGCTGCATTTTATTAGCTTTGAAAAATACCCATTAAGCAAAGCCGATTTAAAGAAGGCGCATGAAGCTTGGCCTGAGCTAGCTGAGTACGCGGAAAAGTTACAAAAGCACTACCCTGCCGCTGTGCCGGAGTGTCATCGCATTGTTTTAGAAGACGGCGCAATCACACTCGACCTTTGGTTTGGTGACATTAAAGACTGCATGCCGCAAGTTCCATACAACGAACAAGGTTTGATTGATGCTTGGTTCTTAGATGGATTCGCGCCAAGCAAAAACCCAGAAATGTGGAACCAAGGCCTGTTCAACAACATGGCAAAGCTAGCCAAGCAAGATTGTACAGTTGCCACGTTTACCGCAGCAGGCTTTGTACGTCGTGGTTTGAACGAAGCTGGCTTTACAATGAAAAAGGTGAAAGGTTTCGGCACTAAGCGAGAAATGATCGCCGGCTCTATGGAGCAACGTGAAAAGCAGTCGAACCATCTCCCTTGGTTCAATCGCTCAGCATCTAGCAATCTTGATTCGATTGCCATCATTGGTGGTGGTATAGCTAGCGCGGCGTTAGCGAAAACGTTAGTTCGTCGTGGCCAAAACGTCACCCTTTACTGTAAAGACAAACAACCAGCCAAAGGAGCTTCAGGCAATCGACAAGGAGCCGTTTATCCACTGCTTAATGGCCCGCACACGGGTGTTTCACGAGTGTTTGCTCCTGCATTTTTGTTCGCACGTCAGTTTGTTGAACAAGCAGCACAAGAGATCGATTTTGATCATGACTGGTGTGGTGTGACTCAGTTGATGTGGGATGACAAATCCACAGACAAACTGGAGAAAATACTTGCGGGTAACTTCACACCAGAGCTCATTCACAAGCTGTCCGCCGAGGAGACTGCGAACACTATCGGGTTACCTATTGATATGGCATCTGTGCACTACCCAATGGGAGGGTGGCTGTGCCCTGCCGAGTTAACTCGTGGGTTAATTAAACAATTGGAGCAGACGTCGTTACTCTCAACGAAGTTTGAACACCATGTTGAGGCATTAGATTGGGATGAAAAGCGTCAGCTCTGGCTACTAACGGCGAGTGGTCAAACATTTGAGCACTCAACGGTTGTAATTGCGAACGGCCATGAGTTCCAGACATTGAGTCAAACCGCTTCCCTACCAATGGGACAAGTGAAAGGACAAGTCAGTCATGCGCCAGCAACCGAAACGCTGAGTCAGCTGAAAACGGTGTTGTGTTACGACGGTTACATGACACCTGTTAACCCAAGTAATCAACACTTGTGTATCGGTGCAAGCTACGACCGCAGTCACCTTGACTACGAATTTGATGAAAACGCCCAAAAAGATAATGCGGAAAAGCTAGTGAAATGTGTACCGAATCAAACATGGGCAAAAGAGGTAGATATCACTGGTAATCAATCTCGCCAAGGTATTCGTTGTGTTAGCCGAGATCACTTACCATTTGTCGGAAATGTGGGTGACTTTGAGACGATCAAAACGCAATACGCCAACTTACAAAATCAAAAAGAAGAAGAGGTAGAAACCATTCATCAGTACCCTAACCTATTCTGCTTCTTAGGTTTAGGATCTCGTGGACTGAGCTCTGCACCATTATTAGCTGAAGTGTTGGCCTCCCAGATCTGTGGGGACCCGCTGCCATTACCTGTTGATGTATTGACCGAACTTCACCCAAGTCGAATGTGGGTTCGTAAACTAAGAAAAGGCAAAGCCATTACCGAGCTGTAAGAGTATTCTCTCGTTTTAATTCCCGACACAGACACGTGTCGGGAATCGCTAACTCATTAAGTCGCTCGTACTGAGATTACTTCAGCAGTGCAACTGCCTGTTTCACTTGCTCTGCCACTTCTGGGTTTACAACCTTACCCGATTCCACGTCAAAATTTTCGTAGAAGCTCGGCACAGATAACGATGCCTTTACATCCGCGCCAAAAAATTGAGCAGAACCTGTCGCCGCCGCAAGAACACTTTGTGCACCACCGGGACCTGGGGAAGTTGCTAAATAAACGACAGGTTTGTTTTGAAATACATTACGCTCAATGCGCGTCGCCCAATCGAACAAGTTTTTATAGGCCGCTGGGTACGAACCGTTATGCTCTGCGAAGGAAACAACGATAGCGTCAGCCTTCGCCAAGTCACGTAAAAACGCGACAGCCCCTTCAGCTTGACCTATTTCTTTCTCTTTGTCCTCGCTAAACATTGGCGCTTGATAATCGTTTAAGTCTAGAACATTCACTTGAGCGCCTTCGACTTGATTTGCTGCGTATGTAGCAAGTAGTTTGTTGATTGAGGTAGAGCTGGTAGATGCACCAAATGCGACAATTTTCATGGTTGTAATCCTTTGTTCACGTTTTATGCTGATCAGAATAAAAGTTGAACAGTTTCGCTACAACCACAAAAATTTTATGGAAAGGTTCGAATTTTTCGAAGTAGTAAATTGCTAGGATTAAATAAAGGGAGAACGCTGCTTAGGGATTAAGCCTGAGCCTGGAGCTCTTGCCACAAATCACTGACAATCACGCGATCGGCCGGGCTTAACTCGGTACGCGCATCTTCTAAGCTGCTCTCAATGCGTGACTTCAGCTCAGTAATATCGCTAATCCCTTCTTCTTCACAAGACGCCGCGGATAAAGAGATGTGACCACGTAAATAACCACCAGCAAACAATTCATCGTCAGATGCTGTTTCAATTCGAGCATCAATCAGTTCCAGTAGTTTTTCTTCAAATTCAATAATCATGGTGTATCTCTGAGGTTATTAGTGGTTATTTAACGCAAAAGTCCGACGCTTCCAGTGGCTTAGTTTGATAAAATGCGCGCAGGGCATCAGAAAGCATTTTCACTCGCAAAGGCAAGCCAACGTCCAAAATACCTAGCACTTCTTTATGCACTTTTTTCATAAAGCCGAGCCTATCTGGTTCAAAATCGCCGTGTAGATTGTCACAACTCACCGTAAAAGGGAAGCCAGCGCTTTGTGCCAGAATCCATTCATAAGCTTGAGGTCGCACTTCAACTTTCTCAAACTCCGCTTGAACTTCTGCTGTTCGCCCATCGGGTTCATACCAATAACCAAAATCTTCCAGCAAACGACGCTCTGGACCAGCCACACACCAATGCGAGATCTCGTGTAAAGCAGAGGCGTAAAAACCCCGAGCAAAAATAATCCGATGATGAGGGTGTTCATCATCAGCAGGAAGATAAATAGGCTCATCACCACCTAACTCTAATTTCGTATTAAATTGTTCTAAAAAGGTGTCATTAAAAATGGTGATTAAGTCTTGGTATTCGTGGGTCATCGTCGAGTTTGTACTTCAGTTTGACATGCGCTGCATATTGTCGCTGTTTTTAGCTATGAGGTAAAGGCAACCCCACATTTTTGGTTATTAGTTGAATTTATCTGAACATCGCTTTCTCCATACAATTTCTCATTCGTCAGCGTACTTATTTACCACTACACTCTCGCCTTATTTTGATGTCGTTCAAACCGCTATTTTTAAGCCGTTTGATTACAAGCATGTTGCTGGTTTTAATCACTTTTTAAGAGAGATAGAACCGTTTGTAAGTGTTGTTACTTCGCCTACGCTGATTCTCGTAGAACGTAGTGACTTTTTACGTTGAGTGTTTCCCTATGTTGCTAAGTGTGTTGTATATCATTGGTATCACGGCTGAAGCCATGACAGGTGCGTTAAGTGCTGGTAGAAGAAAGATGGACTGGTTTGGTGTTATGTTGGTGGCCAGCGCAACGGCCATTGGTGGTGGCACCGTACGTGACATTCTATTAGGCCACTACCCTCTTGGTTGGGTAAAAAACCCAGAGTTCCTTGCAATTACGTGTGTTGCAGGTGTGCTAACAACAGGTTTAGCGAAATGGGTGATTAAGCTAAAAGGCCTGTTCATTCGCCTTGAT
Organism: Vibrio sp. 779(2023); assembly: GCF_033344285.1. Classification (NCBI taxonomy): domain Bacteria; kingdom Pseudomonadati; phylum Pseudomonadota; class Gammaproteobacteria; order Vibrionales; family Vibrionaceae; genus Vibrio; species Vibrio sp. 779(2023). Next base: position 61,376 of record NZ_JAWPOM010000010.1, on the reverse strand, counting down.
GCGTTAGGTCTAATCGTATTCAGCATCATCGGAACAAAAATTGCGATGGGCATGGGCTTGCACCCTGGTATTTGTATGGTTTCAGCGTTAGTAACGGGTGTATTCGGTGGGCTACTTCGCGACTTAATCTGTCGCCAAACACCATTGGTACTGCATGAAGAGCTTTACGCTTCTGTCGCTCTTATCGCATCAGGAATGTACTTAGCGCTATTAGAATTCAATGTTCCCGAAGTCACTGCCACTATTATTACACTGGTTACTGGTTACATGTTGCGTATGGCTGCGGTACGCTTTAAGTGGCGTCTGCCTTCTTTCCATTTGGAAACCGAAGGCTCGATTCATTAAGCAAAAACTACTTAAACAAAAAAGGTTGCCTGATAAAATTGTGCCACCCGCGATTCAGTGAGTGGCATAATTTTATATTCAGTCATCCTGAACAGCGACGAAGGAGCATGATTCAGGATCTATTATCCGAGCACTCTGTTGTCAGAGATGTTTCTTTCTCTTTTCATCGTGCTGAAATTAGATTCCTAGTCTCGCTATAGCTCGCTGGAATGACACAAAGCTCTTAAATCTTCGGTGTTTCAGTTGTTACGCCATGGTTTTGACCACGGTGGCGTAGTAAATGATCCATCACCACAATTGCCAGCATCGCTTCTGCGATAGGCACAGCACGAATACCCACACATGGGTCATGACGACCTTTGGTGATCAACTGAGTTGGTTCACCTTCTTTTGTGATGGTCTCACCCGGCACAGTGATACTTGATGTTGGCTTAAGCGCAATGTTTGCGACAATGTCTTGACCAGTCGAGATACCACCAAGAATGCCACCCGCATGATTACTACCAAAACCTTCAGGAGCAAGCGTATCACGGTGCTGACTGCCTTTTTGGTTTACCACCTCGAAACCGTCTCCGATTTCTACGCCTTTCACCGCGTTGATGCTCATTAGTGCGTGCGCGATGTCTGCATCCAGACGGTCAAATACGGGTTCCCCGAGACCAACAGGCACGTTAGTTGCCATAACCTGGATTTTTGCGCCAATAGAGTCGCCTTCTTTTTTCAGGTCACGGATAAGTTGGTCAAATGCTTCTACTTTGTCAGCATCAGGGCAGAAGAATGCATTGTTCTCGATTTCGCTCCAATCTACCTTGTCGATAGATACATCACCCATTTGTGACAAGTAAGCACGAATCTCAACACCAAACTCATCTTTTAAGTATTTCTTCGCGATTGCACCAGCCGCCACACGCATTGCGGTTTCACGAGCTGAAGAACGGCCGCCACCGCGATAGTCGCGGATGCCGTATTTTTGGTGGTAAGTGTAATCAGCATGACCCGGTCTGAACTTATCTTTGATGTCAGAGTAGTCTTTTGAGCGCTGATCGGTGTTTTCAATTAGCAAACCGATCGATGTGCCCGTGGTTTTGCCTTCAAAAACGCCAGAAAGAATTTTAACTTCATCCGGTTCACGACGTTGTGTGGTGTAACGTGATGTGCCTGGACGACGGCGGTCGAGATCGATTTGTAGATCTGCTTCTGTAATTTCCAACCCCGGAGGACATCCGTCTACGATACATCCCAGTGCGATACCGTGACTTTCCCCGAATGTCGTCACTCGGAAATGTTGTCCGATACTGTTTCCTGCCATTACTTCCTCAAGTTTTTATCGCCACGCTCTCTCAAAACAGAGCATAGCTGCTTTCCAATTCTTCGTGGATTCATAGTGGCTTTATTACGTTTTGATGTAAAGAGTTAATATCGGCGAGGTATGCATAAAAAAAACACCGAGCATAAAGCTCGGTGTTTTGATGTTTAGTGCAAGACTCTATTAGTCTTTGTACAGTTTAAACTCTTCTGCACACTCAACCAGCTGGTCACGCGTTAGCATAAATACGCCATGACCGCCGTTCTCGAACTCAATCCAAGTAAATGGAATCTCTGGATACTGTTCCATCATATGAATCATTGAGTTTCCGACTTCACAAATAAGAATGCCGTTATCTGTTAGATAATCTGGCGCGTTAGCAAGAATACGACGCACTAGTTTTAGACCATCCGTACCCGCAGCTAAACCAAGCTCAGGCTCATGCGTGAACTCATCTGGCAGGCTGTTCATGTCTTCTTCATCCACATATGGTGGGTTGGACACGATTAGATTGTATTTCTCTTTTGGAAGATCACGGAACAAATCAGAGCGAATTGGGAACACTTGCTGCTCCATGCCGTGATCTTGTACGTTTTGCTCAGCCACTTGTAGAGCATCTGTAGAGATGTCGATAGCATCCACTTCTGCTTCAGGGAAAGCGTGCGCACAAGCAATCGCGATACAACCAGAACCCGTACATAGGTCCATGATGCGCGTAGGCTCTTCCACCAACCAAGGTTGGAATTCCGCTTGAATCAATTCGCCGATAGGAGAACGTGGCACAAGTACACGCTCATCAACGAAGAACTCAAGACCGCAGAACCATGCTTTGTTTGTTAGGTACGCTGTTGGCGTACGCTCGTTGATGCGTTTTACTACGCGCTCAACAATACGCAGACGCTCGCTTGTCGTTAGGCGAGAGTTCAATACGTGCGGAGGCACATCAATCGGCAAGTATAAGGTTGGCAGGATAAGCTGAACTGCTTCATCCCACGCATTATCAGTACCATGACCGTAAAACAGGTTCGCTGCATTAAAGCGGCTTACCGTCCAACGAATCATATCTTGAAGGGTATGCAGTTCCGATACCGCTTCTTCTACAAAAATCTTATCCAAAATTGCCTCCGAAAAGCGCTACAATACTGCCAATAAAGTTTATTAATGAAATTGTTTACCTAATGAGCAAAAAAGACACCGAGAACGATGACGATTTCGCCTTGTTTCAGGAAGCAGTACAGGGCGTAAAAAAGTTGCGACAGGATACCATAATCCAGCAACCAAAAAAAAATACTAAGCAAAAAGAAATCAAGCGCTCCAACCGTGAAGCGAGTGACTCTGAATTTTACTTTTCAGACGAGTTTGTCCCTCTATTAAACGATGAAGGTCCAACTCGTTATGCACGTGACGACGTCTCCACTTATGAAGTCAAACGTCTACGTCGTGGCGTGTATGTACCGGACGTGTTCCTCGATATGCACGGCATGACACAGCAAGAAGCAAAACGCGAGCTTGGTGCGATGATAGCCTATTGCATCAAAAACGAGATTCATTGTGCGTGTGTGCAACATGGTATTGGGAAACACATCCTGAAACAGAAAGCCCCACTTTGGTTAGCACAGCATCCTGACGTTATGGCTTTTCACCAAGCGCCACTAGAATTTGGTGGTGATGGTGCGTTGTTAGTGTTGCTTTCAATTCCTGAAAAGTAACAAGCTTGCTGTATACACGACGAAACGAAAAGGCAGGGATCTCCTGCCTTTCTTATTCTGTCTCTAATTTGCAAACGCTTATTTTGGTTTAGACACTTATGGCGTAATATGCCAAAGCACTTCACCATTTTGTGTTTGTAAATCATATTCAATGCACACTAGCCCTGATGTAGGAAACATCGGTGGTGTCATGTCTTTTACAAACTCTGAAGTCAGATAACCGACCAAAGGCAAATGCGATACGAACAAAAGCGAGTCCAATTGTTCGACTTCGATTAATGCACTTGCGAAATCGAAGACATGCTCGGACTGGCCATAAGGTGTAATATCTTCACAAGTTTCAATGCTTTTTGCAGAGAAATACGCACTGATCTCTTGCCAAGTTTGTTGAGCTCTAATGTACGGACTCACCAACACTTTATCGAATTGCGCAAAACCCTGTTCTTTACAGGCTCTCGCAACCGCTTCTGATTCGACTCTGCCTCTTGGGGTCAATTGTCGTGCTGCGTCTGAATCTGCAAAATGCTCGGCTTCACCGTGACGCATGATGAATATTTTCATGTTATTTCCTAGGGATAGCTAACGCTACCAAAAGGTTGACTGCTATCTTTATTGGATAGACGGGGCTAACTTTAACAATGACGAAACAAAAATACTGATATAATTATCTGTTCATTATACCAATTCGCTTGTTAAAGATAGCGACTTTCTTAACAATCTATTAAAAGAATGTACTCAGTTCATCACACTATTTAACTGTGCAATGAGTTCAGAGCATTCACTCAAACAGTTCTTCCCCATACGCAAACGCGATGGGCCTGTGCAGAAGTCTACGAATAACAAAAATACGGCAAGCAGTATTTGTCGAAACGCAAACTTTGCGCCCCCCGCGAGGGGAGCCTAAATTACTGTAATGCGAAATCTGGAGACGCATCGTGCATCTAAGTCCTAACGATTCAAATCAATACCGCTACATTACCTTGAGCAATGAACTGCGTGTACTGCTGATTCATTCCGATACAGCTCAACAGTCGGCAGCTGCTCTGGCAGTGAACGTTGGACACTTCGACGACCCAAACGATCGCCAAGGTCTGGCACACTATTTAGAACACATGCTTTTTTTGGGTACGGAAAAATACCCTAAAGTGGGCGAGTTTCAAAGCTATATTAGCCAACACGGTGGAACAAACAACGCTTGGACTGGTACAGAGCACACTTGTTTCTTTTTCAATATTGCTCCAAATGCCTTTGAAAGTGCCTTAGATCGATTTAGCCAATTCTTTACCGCACCTTTGTTTAACGAAGAAGCATTAGACAAAGAGCGACAGGCTGTCGACTCCGAATACAAGCTCAAACTTAATGATGATTCTCGTCGCCTGTATCAAGTTAACAAAGAAGTCATCAATCCAGAGCACCCGTTTTCAAAATTCTCTGTCGGAAACTTAGATACTCTTGGCGACCGAGATGGTAAATCCATCCGCGACGAAATTGTAGAGTTTCACCACTCTCAGTATTCCGCCGATTTGATGACACTGACTCTATTTGGGCCACAGTCGCTCGATGAACAGCAAGCTTGGGTAGAAACCATGTTTGCCGACATCCCAAATCACCGCCTTCGTGGAAAATCGATTGATGTACCGATAGGCACTGAGGAAAGCACGGGCATTTTGGTTCAAGTCGAGCCGCTCAAAGAGTTCCGTAAACTGATTCTCACATTCCCCATGCCGGGAATGGATGCGCATTATAGCGTGAAGCCACTCTCCTACTTTGCTCACCTGTTGGGTTATGAAGGAGAAGGCAGTTTGATGCTTCAACTCAAAGAAAAAGGCTGGATTACTTCTCTCTCAGCGGGCGGCGGCGCGAGTGGCAGTAACTACCGAGACTTTACCGTAAGCTGCACCCTGACGCCAAACGGCTTAGATCATGTTGATGATATCGTTCAAGCAGTTTTTCAATACCTCTCGATGATCAAACAAGACGGGTTAGATGAATGGCGCTATCTCGAAAAACAAGCGGTATTAGAATCGGCTTTTCGCTTCCAAGAGCCATCGCGCCCAATGGATCTCGTCAGCCATCTGGTGATCAACATGCAGCACTATCAACCGGAAGACACGGTTTATGGTGACTACAAAATGGCGGGCTACGATGAGGAGTTACAGCGTTCATTGCTGCGATACTTAACCATCGATAATGTACGCGTCACTTTGATTGCTAAAGGCCTGGAATACAACCGTACTGCCGAATGGTACTTTACCCCCTACTCCGTCACGCCTTTTAGTGAAGACCAACGTCGTTTCTATCAACAAATCGATCCAAGCTGGCAATTCGTCTTACCGAAAAAGAACCCTTATATTTGCTACGACCTCGACCCCATGCCACTCGAAAATGGTGACTCGCTGCCAGAGTTGATTGAGGATCTCGAAGGGTTTCGGCTGTGGCATTTGCAAGATGACGAATTTCGCGTGCCTAAAGGTGTCGTTTATGTCGCTATCGACAGCTCTCATGCCGTTGCATCACCAAAGAACATCGTCAAAACGCGCTTATGTGTAGAGATGTTCCTCGATTCGCTAGCAAAAGAAACCTATCAAGCAGAAATCGCAGGGATGGGTTACAACATGTACGCTCACCAAGGTGGCGTGACCTTAACCCTCTCTGGGTTCAGTCAAAAGCTGCCTCAGTTGCTGGAAATGATTCTGCACCGTTTTGCTTCTCGAGATTTCAGCCCTGCTCGCTTTGAAACCATCAAACAACAACTGTTACGAAACTGGAGAAATGCTTCACAAGATCGCCCTATTTCGCAGCTGTTTAACGCACTTACTGGGTTACTTCAACCCAATAACCCGCCTTTCGCAACCTTAGTCGAAGCGCTAGAAGAAATCGAAGTCGATGAACTCTCGGTATTCGTAGAATCCATTCTTGCAGAACTGCACGTTGAAATGTTTGTTTACGGAGACTGGCAACGCCAGCAAGCCCATGACATGGCTACGACCTTGAAGGATGCTCTAAGAGTTAACGAGCAACGTTATGAAGAGGCACTTCGTCCGCTCATTATGCTAGGTAAAAATGGCAGTTTTCAACGTGAGGTGCATTGTAACCAGCAAGATTCCGCGGTCGTTATTTACCACCAGTGCGAGGATATTGAGCCTCGTAGTATCGCGCTATACTCATTGGCCAATCACCTTATGTCGGCAACGTTTTTCCATGAAATCCGTACCAAGCAGCAATTAGGTTACATGGTAGGCACTGGCAATATGCCGCTAAATCGTCACCCTGGTATTGTACTGTATGTGCAGTCACCTAATGCAGCACCGGCCGAGCTGGTTACCTCAATCGATGAGTTTTTAAATGCCTTTTATATGGTGCTGTTAGAGTTAAACGATTACCAATGGCACAGCAGTAAGCGCGGCTTGTGGAACCAAATAGCAACGCCGGACACCACACTTCGAGGACGGGCTCAACGTCTTTGGGTTGCGATAGGAAATAAGGACACTGAGTTTAACCAACGTGACAAGGTACTGGCGGAGTTGAAGAAGCTGACGCGCGCAGACATGATTCGCTTCGTTGTGAACGAATTGAAACCTCGTACTGCAAATCGTTTGATCATGCACTCTCAAGGTCAAGCGCATTCGGAGGCTCCGCGCATCCATCTAGGACAAGAAATTGGATCAATTGAAGAGTTCCAACTTCGGCCAAAAGATTGCGGCTTGGGGTGATCTAGTTGCGCAGAAATAAAATTGTCGAATACTAAGTATGTACCTAGAGCCCAGTGAGATTGTCGGTCTCATAGATTGAATCGGCACCATAATTAGCAGAAAATTGAAATTACGCCATTACGGCTTATGCTCTAATTCCCCGCACTAAAAATAACTTAATGAGGTAGTCATGAAAAAAGCACTTTTACTTGTGGCTCTTATACTGCCATTGGCATCTGCTCACGCTGAAATCTCAGTCAAAGGCGATGGCTTCGAATTAAGTGACGACTGTGTGCGCCTTAGCGGAGACAATGTATCTATCAACTCAGATGATTGCTCTTCAAAGCAGTGGAATGATAAAGACAAAAAAGGTAACAGCAGCGTTCACGGGGACGACAACCCAGGTAAAGGCCACAATAAAGATAAGAAAGACAAGAAGAAGTAACCATTTCTTCTTTATGAAAAAGGCTTGCCACTGGCAAGCCTTTTTCTCTACCGAAGCAACGTTTAATAGAACGTTGTCCCTTCACCAGCTCGAGTAAGCAAACCATCACATGGCGCGTAACGATCGCCATACTTCGATGCAAACTCATTCATTTTCTCTACGAGCTCTTTAATGCCAAATTGGTCCATGTAACGGAACGGACCACCCAAGAACGGTGGGAAACCAATACCAAATATCGCGCCAATATCACCGTCACGTGGCGAGCGAATGATGCCATCATCCAAACAACGTACCGCTTCATTCAACATTGGCAACACACAGCGCAACGCAATATCGTTATCGCTTAGCTTAGATTCAGGGTCGAGCTTAAGCAGTTTGTAAACTGATTTGTCGACATCTTTCTTCTTGCCCTTGTAAGTGTAAAAACCCTTACCACTCTTGCGTCCTTTACGTCCATCATTTAACAAGATATCAAACACATCCGGGCCTTTGAATCGGTCACCTAACTCATTAACCAGAATCGGCATAATTTTCGCGCCAATGTCGACACCGACTTCATCCAGTAAGGTAATCGGGCCGACAGGGAAACCAAAGTCAAGCAACGCCGTATCAATTTTTTCGATCGGTTCGTTAGCCAGCAGAATATGCGCCGCTTCGTTCATGTATGGCGCAAGAATGCGGTTCACGTAAAAGCCCGCTTTGTCTTTCACTACGATCGGGGTTTTACCTTGCTTCTTAGCAAGTGCAACAACTGTTGAAACGGTTTCATCTGACGTCGTTTCATGCGGAATCACTTCCACCAAAGGCATTTTTTCTACTGGGCTGAAGTAATGCAAACCCACTACGTTTTCTGGACGCTCTGCTTTTTCTGCAATTTTGTGGATAGGCAACGAAGAAGTATTGGTCGCAAAGATAGTTTCTGACTTAGCGTTCGCTTCAATGTCCGCCACCATTTTTTGCTTAAGATCTAAGTCTTCAAAAACGGCTTCAATTACGACATCAATATGATTAAAACTGGTGAAATCGACACCACCAGACAGTTGCAGCATTTTCGCTTGCAGATCGGCCTTGGATAGAATGCGACGTTTGCGCTGTTTCTCAAATAACTTGTAGTTGTAGTTGAGCGCATTTAAAACGCCATCGTTGCTAACATCTTTGATGCGAACAGGTACTTTTGCTTTTGCAACAGACACATGGCTGATTCCGGCGCCCATCAGACCACCACCAAGCACACCAACTTTATGAACTGGTGCTGGTTTCGCATCCGTGCCATTTTCTTTCTTCATTTCTGTTGTGGCAAAGAAGATCGAACGGAGCGCTTTTGACTCTGAGCTCATCACAAGCTCACCAAAGCGCTTCGCTTCAAGTTCTTGGCCTTTAGCGAAGCCTTTCTCTAAGCCATGTTGAATAACTTCTAGAATTGCAACCGTTGCTGGATAGTTACCGCGAGTTTTTTGATTCGTTTTCTTCGCAGCTTGCTCAAATACAAACTTGCGCCCTAGCCCGCTACCAGACATCACCTTTTCTTTCGTCGATAGCTTTTTCGTACCCTTGTTTTTACCTTTGTCGATAAACTGTTTTGCTACGTCGAGCAAAATGGTGTCAGGCACACAGGCGTCCACAACGCCCAGTTTTTTAGCTTTCTTCGCACGAAGTTGTTTACCCGTCAGGATCAAGTCCAACGATGGTAACAGGCCAATCAAACGTGGCAGACGCTGAGTACCACCAGAACCTGGCAATAAACCAAGTTGTACTTCTGGCAGACCTAAACGCGTTTTGTCAGAATCCGTACAAACACGATAATCACATGCAAGAGCCAGTTCTAAACCACCGCCCAAACATGGGCCATGAATGGCCACAACGACAGGATACGGTAAGTCCGATAGCTGCTGGAACAACTCCTGACCCTGCCTTGCTAAGGCTTCCGCTTCACTTGCTGTGGTGCATGCTTCTAGCATTCTAACATCTGCGCCCGCAACAAAATTGTCCGGTTTTAGGGAGTGGATGATCATCCCTTTAATACCACTGGAGTCTTTTAGCTGAGCAAAAATTTCTTTCATTTCGTCAGCAAAAGCCGCCTGCAGCGTATTCATTTTTTCATTAGGAACATCGATGGCTAACCAAGCAATATTTTGCTCATCAACCTTTAGACTAAATGCTTTTTGCTCGCTCATTACTCAACCTCCAGAATCATTGCCGCACCAAGACCACCAGCAGCACATGCGGTATTCAATGCAATACCACCGCCACGGCGTTTTAGCTCTCGTAGGGTTTGCGTCATCATACGCGCACCAGTCGCAGCAAATGGGTGACCATAAGCAATTGATCCGCCAAGCACGTTGAACTTATCCATGTCAATTTCACCAATCGCTTTTGAGCGACCAAGGTTTTCTTGAGCAAACTTATCGGAAGCAAACATCTTCACATTCGCCAATGCTTGAGCAGCAAAGGCCTCGTGCATGTCGATCAACGTCAAATCTGACAGTTCCAAGCCTGTATTTTCAAGCACTTTCGCTGTGGCATAAGTCGGACCCATCAGCATGTCCTTTTCCACGCCGATAGCAGAGAATGCATAACCTCGGATGTAACCAAGGATCTCCATTCCGAGCTCTTTCGCTTTACCTTCTCGCATCAACATCACTGCCGCACCACCATCAGTCAATGGCGTACTGTTCGCTGCCGTAACACTGCCATACTGACGATCAAACGCAGGTCGCAATTTCGCGTATCCCTCAACCGTTGAGTCATGACGAATATTGTTATCTTCCGAAATCCACTTTTTGTATGGTTCAGGGAAAGCCGTCATCACTTCATCTTGGATTTTTCCTTCTTTCCAAGCTTGAGAAGCCAGCGTATGAGAACGATGTGCAAGCGCATCCTGTTCTGCGCGAGAAATACCATGTGTTTTAGCCATTTGCTCTGCAGTTTGTCCCATGGATAAACCCGTAGAGTACTCTGCTACTGCTGGTGGCACTGGCATCAGGTCTTTAAAGCTCAAGTTTTTGAGGATACTAAGCTTCTGACCCATTGTTTTTGTCTTACTAAGAGCAAGCAGATTAGCGGCCAGTTTCTTTGATACGCCAATAGGCAGGACGGAAGAAGAGTCTGCACCGCCAGCAATACCAATATCGATGGTTCCCGCCATGATGCTTTCTGCGACATTAACCGCCGCTTGAAAACTCGTCGCACACGCTCGAGTCACACTGTATGCATCAGTATGGATGTTCATACCAGTGCCTAACACGATTTCTCGTGCGATGTTTGGCGCTTCAGGCATTTGTACTACTTGTCCAAATACCACTTGTTCGATTAGCTTCGGATCAATATCTGTTCGAGCAAGCATTTCGCTTACTACCATTTTCCCTAAATCGACCGCTGGCACTTGGCTAAATTCCGTGCTTTGACGAGCAAAGGGAGTTCGAAGCCCCGCGACAATAGCGACACGCTCACCATTGCGTGTTTTTACTTCCTGCTTGCCCATTGTTTCTCCTTAAATACAAGAGGTCTGACCTGATGCATTGTAATGAATTTGTTAAATTTATCAAACGTGCGTTTAAATAAACGTGAAGCAAGTAGTTCAATTACTCTACTTCTTTGATTCTTATGCGATTACTAATGGTTAACTATAGAGAGTTAAAACGGTAAGAGGTATACGGAAAGTAAAATCGAAGCAAAAAAAAACCACACATAACTGTGTGGTCGGAATATCTATAAAACAATTAACTTACGCCAATTGAAAAGTAATCAGTTTCCTGATTAGGAGAAAGTAAAGTCAGCCTTCAAAAGGAAGTGTCATCTTGCTCAACATGTTAGTCGCAATGACTAACGAGATGACAAGGTGTACTATAACCCCTTCACTGCTTGATATTTTGAAATAGATCAATTTTATAGTGATTTTACGAGTTTTAAGCTCACCTAAAGCGATTATTGATTCAAAACAATTCAAGAATCCACCATCAGAAGTCCCTTTTAATGCTCCATCGAGTGAACTTATCCAAGCCATTGATTACTAATGATGATATTGTTAACAATATATATCAATTCGTGTTCGATGATATCTGACATTTGCGTATACACTTTTAGGTAACCACATGGCTTATTGTGTCAAAGGGGTTGCATGACAAATCCTGCAACCAAAACCGCTAAGCGATGAAGCAAATAAAGTCATGCTCAGAACAAATAAGAAACTCACAGAGCGAGGATGGAGGCTCCTGTGGCCATATTAAAAATGTTTGGAAAGAAAAATTCCAACAGTCCGGTCAACTCTGATATGGACAAGCAAAGAAAATACGAAGCGCTCGTCCGAGGGTATCATCGTGACTTGTACCGCTACGCATATTGGTTGTGCAAAGATAAAGCGGTCGCGGAAGATCTAGTTCAGGAAACCTGTCTTAGAGCTTGGAAGTCACTCGATAGCCTCCAGGACGAAAAAGCTGCCAAGTCTTGGCTCATCACAATATTGAGACGAGAAAATGCGCGCCGCTTCGAACGTAAACAATTTGATTTAGTTGATATCGATGATTACGGCAATGATGCTAAAGTCAGCGATGACTCACATCATCAGCAAGAATGGCTGCAGGCACAGATCATGAAGCTCGATGTTGAATACCGTGAGCCTTTATTTCTCCAAGTTGTCGGTGGTTTCAGTGGAGAAGAAATTGGCGACATTCTTGATTTAAATAAAAACACAGTGATGACTCGACTATTTCGCGCTCGTAATCAACTTAAAGAGATGTTGGATTCTCAAGATACCAAGAGAGGACAAAAGAATGGATGATTTAGAATTTCGTCGTCGTATTTTGTCGGATCCAAAACAAAAGGATGAAGAGATTCTGCAAGCTTTAGCTGGTAGCGACGCCAACAATAAGTTTGTTGATGACGTTTTGGATCTCGATGTAAAAATTAAACAAGCCATGAATGTGGATGTACCCGAAGATCTCGCAGATAAGATTTTATTTAGCCAGACGTCGAGTGTACTTGATGAAGAGAAGGTCGTCAGACCAAACTTTGTCCGCAAAGCAATGGCACTTGCCGCTTCTATTGCGTTCACCGCAGGATTATTCGTTGGTCAAGTAAACTGGGGAAATGTTTTGGTGTCTCCAGCACAAGCCAGTTTAGCGGATACCGCGATGAAACACGTTATTCATGAAGAACCGTTTGTTCGTCATCTTGATGAGGATGTACCGAGCTCGCAAATTAATGCGAAAATGTCGCCATTTCATTACCAGTTTAGTGAAAACTTTCCATATCACGTTTACTACCTAAACCACTGCGGTTTTGGCGAATCCAATGCGGTGCATATGGTGTTCCAAGGTCCAAAAGGTAAAGTAACGTTATTTATTACTGGTATTCCAAGCGAACAAAGTACCGACTTTAGTAAGGATGGCATGACCGGAATCGTTCAGCCCGTCGGGAGTTCAAGCCTGATTTTAGTCGGGGAAGAAGGTGAAAATATTGATGCGATCGCTACGACTCTTGCATCAATGATTAAGCCAATGTAACAACTTCGACGATTTCCAGCCTTCAAAAGGTTAAATGCCGCTAAATGATCTTATTTAGCGGCATTTTTGTATAAATAGAACACAAAACATTCACCACCCCTATCGCATTTAGAGCTTAAACTCTAAATTATGCATTTTAAGTGCAATTTCCCGTCTTTTAGACATCATTTCTGCAATTTTTATTCAATTTTATCCAATGGTCGGATTTGTCCAAGCAACTATTGATACTACTATCTGCGCCACTGAGCAAAAGCTCAATTTATCGTCCAAAGAGACGAATCTAATAAGGAAAAACAAATGACTCAGAACACGCGTCTGTTTAAAAAGACTCTCCTAGCAGTAACGGTAGCTTTTGCCTCAGGTCAATCGATGGCAGCGGGTTTCCAAATCAACGCTCAATCAGCAACTGGCATCGGCCGTGCATTTGCTGGTGATGCAGTAATCGCAGATAATGCAGCAGTAATGGCTCGTAACCCAGCAGCAATGGCTCTGTTTGATAAAATGGAACTGTCGCTAGGTTTCGAAAGCATTACTTCAATGATTGAAGTGAAAGATGCGAAATATAACGTTAATACTCCTTTGGGCTCCAGTACTGTAAATGTTGCTGACACTGATGATGTGGGTGATACGTCAATAGCTCCAAACATTCACCTAATCGTTCCAGTAAATGACAAGTTTGCATGGGGCGTAAACGCATACTCTAATTTCGGCACTAAAACTGAATTTTCAGATAACTACACCGCAACCGAGTACGGTGGTCTTACGGATGTAAAAAGCTTCAACTTTGGATTGGCGGGTTCTTACCGTTTAAACGAACAATGGAGCTTTGGTGCTGGTTTAGATTTAATCTACGGCCAAGGCACAATGAAGCGTACAACTAGCTCTTCAGTCCCAGGGGTTGGCGGTCAAAAAATTCTGGACGTAGATAAAGCTGATGGTTGGGCTGTTGGTTTCAACGTTGGTACTGTGTACGAACTAGATGAAAACAACCGTTTTGGTCTAGCGTATCGTTACAGCCCTGAATTTACGGCGAAAGACGACAAAGGTCAGGAAATCACGCTACCTCTACCAGATATGGCCGAGTTTTCTGGTTTCCACAAAATCCAAGACACTAAGTTTGCTGTACACTACAGCATCCAATACATCGGTTGGAAAGATTTCGACCAAATTGATTTTGAGAACCTAAATCAGGGTTTACTTAAAGGTGGTTACTCGAAAGACTATCAATGGCAAGATGGCTGGCACTACGCAATTGGTGGTACTTACTACCTAAACAACAACTGGACACTTCGTGCTGGTTACATGTACGACACAAGCGCTCAAGATAAAGTAACGTCTATCTCGGTACCAGACTCTGATCGCCAGTGGTTCTCCACAGGTTTCTCTTACCATATTGATAATAGCTCAAACATCGATTTTGGCTTCACGTACTTGTTAGGTGAAGATGTAAAAGTTAATGAGAATACTCAATTATCTCCTGTTCTTTCTACCGGTGTAACAGCAACAACTCATGCTGATGCAATTCTATTCGGCTTACAATACAGCCGTAGCTTCTAAACGCTTCGCTGTTAGTTAGTAGAAAAATACTTTATATAAAAGGCTGGATTTCCAGCCTTTTTTAATATCTGCGATTTATTGCCCACTCAATTTGAGTGAACACGTGTATCTAAATCTCACAATTAGGACGCACAGCTGTTCGCTGAATTCCGTTTACAAGCCTTTCACAGTTAGATAATTTAACCACCCAATCAACACTTGAGAGCATAATATTCCAAATGACTACTTGTGCTGGATTTTCATTTCTAAAGTAAAAACTCTACCTTTAAACTTTCGTCCCACGTTATAAACAAATCAGCGAACATTCGAATGAAAACCAACAAGACTCTTCTATCAACAGCAGTGGCATTAAGCCTACTTGGCACAACGGGCATGGCTAACGCAGCAGGTTTCCAACTTGCTGAATATTCTGCAACAGGCCTAGGTCGAGCATATGCTGGTGAAGCAGCAATGGCTGACAACGCAAGTGCACAATGGCGTAACCCAGCAATGCTAACTTATTTGGAAGGCACTCAAGTGTCCGTTGGTGCAATCTATGTGAACCCAAATATTGATATTGAAGGTGATGTAAACTTCCACGGTAGCACTTCTTCTGCATCTTCAGATGATTTCGCACATGATGCAATCATTCCAAACTTCTACCTATCACACCAATATAATGAGAAATTCGCGATTGGTTTGGCATTTGGCACCAACTACGGCATGGAAACCGATTTAGGTAAAGGCTTTGGTGCATCGCACTTCGGTAACGAAGCAAGCGTAACGACAATGGAAGCGAACTTAAACGCAGCTTACAAAGTCAATGAATCGATCAGCGTTGGTGGTGGTATCCGTTACATCATCGGCGAAGGCAGCTTTGGCGCAGCAGCTCCTAAGAATAACGTTGTAGGGTTAAACCCTGAAACTAATCAACCAATCAGTGTTCCTCAAGGTACCGCTCTAAAATACATGGAAGGTGACGATACCGCTTGGGGCTGGCAAGTTGGTACAGCATGGCAGATCAATGAAAATAACCGTATCGGATTCGCGTACAAATCTGAAGTTGAACTGAAGCTTGAAGGCCATGCTGAAGGTCTTGGTTTTGGCTTCGGTACTTCTGAACGCGACAACGGCTACATGTATCTAAACCTGCCTGCAACGGCTGAATTGGCAAGCTTCCACCAAGTAACAGACCAACTTGCGTTACACGCAAGCGTTAACTGGACGGATTGGAGCTCTTTCGAGAAATTGGAAGCACGTCTAAATACTGCTGGCACGCATATGGTTAAAGTAGAAAACTGGGAAGACAACTATCGCTTTGCTGTTGGTGCTACTTACCAGCTTGATCCTAAGCTAGCGCTACGCACTGGTATTGCATACGATACTTCAGCGGTAAGCGACAAAAACCGCACGATTACTATTCCAGAAACTGACCGCACTTGGCTAAGTATTGGCGCAACGTACGATTGGACGAAAGACTTCAGCCTAGACGCTGGCTTCACCTATATTTTTGCGAAAGACGCACCAATCGTTGAGTCTCGTGGTTACAAGTCAGACGACACTGCAGAACAAGTCGGCGGCCAATTCGTAGGCGAAACTACGGGTAATGTTTGGCTAATCGGTGTTCAAGCAAACTACCGTTTCTAACCAAGCTGCAAAATACAAAAAAGGCTTAGTATCAGCTAAGCCTTTTTTCATTTCTCGATTATGAAGAACAACGCTTAAAAGTCTTCTAGATATTCATCTAAATACTCTTCTTCTTCGATGTTAACTTCTTCTACCGTTTCAACTTCTGCTTTAAAGTTTTGACGCTGTATATAAACATCGCGAGTTAGAATATATGGATCCGGCGACGAGTCTAGCTGCGCTTCTTGCGGTACTAATAAAGCACGCTTCTCCATTCCTTCAAACGCCCACTTACCCAAACTCGCCCAGAAGTTGAGATAAGAGAGGGGTAAATACGTACTATCTACGGTATCTGTCACTTCACGTAAGGTATACGGACCATAACCTGGAACCATGAAGTAAGGACCATTTCCAACACCATAGTGGCCTACTGCATCACTGAACGCTTTCTCGTCGTACTTCGTAATACCCGCGGCACTTGCAATATCGAATAAACCGAAAATACCGAACGTCGAGTTAATCCAAAAACGGTTAAAGTGGTCCACAGCTTTCGTACCATTACCCATGATTAAGTTATTAACCATGCTTGCTGGCTCATCTAAGTTCGATAAGAAGTTAGCGATACCAGAACGAATAGGAACTGGCGTGTATTCTACATACGCAAGTGATACAGGACGAACCAAATACGGATCTAAATATTCGTAGTTGAGTTCCCACATGGTTCGGTTAAAGCCTTCCAACGGGTCATACACATCAGAAGTCGTTTGATTTGTTTCTTGTCCTGTTACTGCTTCATCAGGCGCACTTGAACAGCCAACCAGTCCAACGGCTAACAGCAACAAGAAGGTAGATTTACCCTTGTTATACATTTTATTTTCCATAACGACTATTAATGTACCTAAGTCACCCCGATTAACCATTGTACGTATGTTGAGCAGGATACATAGTAAAGATGACTCAGATATGGGAATAAATAAAGGCCAGCAATCGCTGGCCTTCGGTATTCTACTCGATCGTTTAGAGTCATACCACTAAAGGCAACTGACTCTACCTCGTTGTCATGTTTCAGAGACAGATGTTAACAATTAATACTGCTGATCAATGGTCACTTCTACTGGTGCGCCAAATTCAACGACGTCACTTTCTCCGTGCCAATCTTGATCACGCGTTGCTACGTTACCGTCAGAATCTACACGCACACGGACGATGAGCTTATCGAGTGTAGATAACTTTTGCCCTTGCATCATGGCATTGCCATCATCTAATACGACTGTGCGAGGGAAAGTACCTAGCGGATAACGAGCAGCAGCCACAGGCATTGGGGAGCCATCTGAACGATGTACTGACACAATCAGAACTGCGTTTGGATCCAACTGAGCATTTGGTGCCACATTAATTGTCACAGCTACACTCTTATCCGGTGAAACCGCTTCGCCCATTTGCTTACGAGCACTCTCAATACTGCGTGACAACATCTCGTAGCGACTATCTTCTGGACCAATCATTTGCTGCATGATTCCCCAGTACTTGATGGCTGCCGGGAAGTCTTGACGCTCAAACGCATCGAACGCTAACAAAGAAAACACACGCAGATCGACATAGTCTTGCTGCATCAGCTTGCCGAGTAATGAGCGAGCCGTCGCTTGATCCATTTCCTCTTGAGACAGCATCAGAGCTTGTGCATAACCCAACATCACATCTGGGTCTTTGGGCTCTAGGCGGTACGATTTTTCCATCGCATCGATAGCTGTGGTGACATCACGATTTGCTAACGCAATACGACCTAGCAGTAACCAACCTGTCGAGTCTTCCGGCTGGTAATGTAAGCGAGTTCGAAGGGCAAGGGTCAAATCCGCCATTTCATCGTCACTCAGCGGCTCAGAAGAAGCCGACATCAGCTTTTTCGATAACTCAGGTAGATTTGCAGACACTTCTTGCCATTGAACAATATCGTCTGACGCGCCAAATTTATAATACAAACCATAGCTCAGCACCACCGTCAGAATTACCGATGGAACTAAAACCGCGATTGGAGAAACCTTAGTTTCTTTTTGCGCTTTATCACCAGGGATATCGTCAAGCAGTGATTGCTTTAGATCAGAAATCAGTTCGTCTTCACTTTCAACTAGACCTTCGTCAGTTTCTTCTGCAAGCTCAGATAGTCGGTCTTTATAAAATGCCTTGTTAAGCTCATCGCGTAACACATCATCATTGTTCGCTTTTTGTTTAAGCAGCGGCAAAGCCACCAGCGCACAAGCAATAAGCGTGAGAACAACGGTGGAAATCCAAAATAGTGTCATTACTTCTTATCTCCGTTGTTCTCTTCTTCAAGCAATGCTTTTAAACGAGCTTCTTTTTGCTCATCCCATTGCTCGTCATTGCTCGCTTTTGCCTTAACTTTAGATTTACGGCTACGCAGTACAATCAAACCAAAACCACCCAGTACTACAGCGAGTGGCCCTAGCCACAAAATCGCAGTCGCGACCGTAAATGGTGGGTTGTAAGTCACGAAGTTACCGTAACGGGCGATCATGTAATCAACAATCTCATCTTTGGACTTACCTTCTTTGGTCATTTCGTACACCTTATGGCGTAAGTCCTGAGCAAGTTCAGCGTTAGAATCCGAGATCGTGTTGTTCTGACATTTAGGGCAACGGAGCGTATGGCTTAACTCTTTGAACTGCTGTTCTTGTTCCAAATTATCAAACTCGTACACTTCAATGGCCGCATGAGCAGCAAGAGATAATGTCATCGCAGCAAAAACGGCAAGAATTAGCTTTCTCATTGCTTCGCCTCCTCAACCAATTTGTTGTAAAGCGGCTCCAGTGTTTCTGACCAATTACGTGGGTTTACATCCCCTACATGGCGATAGCGAATCACACCATTTGCATCAATAATGAATGTTTCTGGAGCACCATAAACACCAAGGTCAAGGCCAAGCATACCACTGCCATCAAATAGGCTGATCAAGTACGGGTTGCCGAGATCATTCAGCCAACCTATTGCTTTATTACGATCATCTTTGTAATTCATACCGATGATCTTAACGCCCTTACCCGCCAATTCGTTTAGGTATTTATGCTCTGCATAACACGTTGGGCACCACGTTGCCCAAACGTTCAAGAGCAACGGTTCACCTTTAAAAATTGATTGGTCGTACTGTTTTCCAGGCTCAGCCAGATCTTCTAAATGAAATTCAGGAACTGGCTTACCAACCAAAACCGACTCCAATTTAGTTGGATCATCGCCCTCTTGGTTACGCATTAATTGGGTTGCGAAAATGCCCGCTAGAATCATGAAAGCGACAAGCGGAATAAATAAGATTTTCTTATTCATGTTATGCCTCCTGCTCTTTTGACTTCGCGTTTTTCTTCGGCGATTTACGGAAGCGGTAGCGTTTATCAGAAATCGCTAGTGCGCCGCCTAATGCCATAATCAAAGAGCCAGCCCAAATCCAACGAACGAACGGTTTATAGTAAATACGAACAGCCCAAGATCGGTTGTCGTCTAAACGTTCACCCATTGCAATGTATAGGTCGCGGCTAATACCACGGTCAATGGCTGCTTCAGTCATCATAGACTTAGCCGTACGGTAGAAGCGCTTCTCTGCGTGAAGCGTATTCACGTATTTGCCATTGTGTGTGATCTCAAAGTCTGCGATGTAGCCATCGTAGTTTGGACCATCTTTATCACGCAAGCCTGAGAAGTAGAAATCATAACCTTGAATTTGGAAGTGTTCGCCAGGTGCTAAACGTACATCTCGCTCGATGCTGTAGTTCTGTACCATCGCAATACCGATAACAGATACCGCCAGACCAACATGACTCAACATCATTGCCCAGTGGCTACGTTGCAGCTTGCGAACACCTTCACTAAAGCTATGACGGTGCGTTGCTCGCTCGTACAATTCAAAGCCATGCATCGCAATAATCCAAATCGCCATCACCCAACCAATGTAAGCCATGGTTGAGAAGAAATCGGCAAACAGGTACACGCATAGCGCGGCCAAAGCGAAAGCAAGCACACCTGAAACGAGCATTGGTTTCACAAGTTTAGATAAACTGTCTCGCTTCCAGCGAATAAGAGGACCAATACCAAGCAGAAAAGCAAATGGCATCATTAACCACGCAAATAGCATGTCAAAGAATGGCGCACCGATAGAGACCGACCCCAAACCAAGCTGCTTGTGTACGAGCGGCAACAGTGTCCCCACTAACACCACAACAAGAGCGGCGATAAGTAATACGTTGTTGGCTAAGAGCGCATTTTCACGTGAGACTAAGTCGAAGTTACCTCGTACACGCACTGCTGCCCCTTTTACGGCAAACAGCAATAAAGAGCCACCGATAACGAAAACGAGGAAGCCTAGAATAAACATACCGCGCGACGGGTCAGACGCGAACGCGTGCACCGATACTAAAATACCGGAACGGACTAAGAAGGTGCCCAACAAACTCAACGAAAATGCAGAGATTGCCAATAGTACCGTCCACGCTTTAAATGTGCCGCGTTTTTCTGTCACGGCAAGAGAGTGCATTAATGCGGTACCCGCTAACCAAGGCATGAATGATGCGTTTTCTACTGGGTCCCAGAACCACCAGCCACCCCAGCCAAGTTCGTAGTAAGCCCACCAAGAACCCAGTGCGATACCAAGTGTTAAAAATACCCATGCAGCGGTTGTCCAAGGACGAGACCAACGAGCCCAAGCCGTATCAAGGCGTCCGGTCATTAGGGATGCGATCGCAAAAGAGAATGCAACCGAGAAACCAACATAGCCCATGTAAAGCATTGGCGGGTGAACAATCAAACCAGGGTCTTGAAGCAGAGGGTTCAAGTCACGTCCGTCAACCGGGAAGAACGGTAACGTACGTAGGAATGGGTTCGACGTTAGGATGATAAACAGTAGGAAACCCACTGAGATCATGCCCATAACAGCAAGTACACGTGCAACCGACTCTTGCGGCATACCACGACTAAACGTCGCTACAGCGACAGTCCAAGCAGCTTGGATTAACACCCATAGCAACAGTGAACCTTCGTGCGCACCCCATACTGCGGTTAAACGGTAGTACCAAGGAAGCTGACTATTCGAGTTGCTCGCTACATACTGTAACGTGAAGTCGTTGGTATAAAATCCCCAACATAAAATGGCGAAAGAGAACAACAGCATCAGGAACATAGACCAAGATAGCGGTCGCGCTGTGTTCATGAGCATGGTGTTATTATTCGATGCTCCCCACAATGGCAATACGCTCAACAGCACTGCCATTGCAAGCGAAAGAATGAGAGCAAAGTGACCGATTTCAGCAATCATTGGCCGCTTCCTTGTTTCTGTTCGGTGCTGTATTGAAGCGGTTCATGCGTTTTTTTCATCGCTTCTGCAATTTCTGGTGGCATGTATTCTTCATCGTGCTTCGCTAGGACCTCAAATGCCTCAACTGTCGTGGCATCTTTCAGTACACCTTGAGCAACAATACCCTGCCCTTCACGGAACAAGTCAGGAAGAATACCGTCATAGGTAATCGTCACTTTCGGACCGACATCGTGCAGGTCAAAACTCACTTTCAAAGAATTAGGATCTCGACGAACTGAGCCCACAACCACCATTCCACCGATACGCAGACGCTGGCCTACTTCTGGCTTGGTGCCATCTGGCTTACCATTAACCAATTCCGTTGGAGTATAGAAAAGGTCCATATTTTGATTAAGCGCATAAAGTATCAAACCAATGGTGGCACTAATACCGATAAAGATCGCTAGTACAATACCTAGCCTCTTTTTACGTCTCGGGTTCATAAGGTGTTCTCCATGTTCTTCGCTGCGTCGATACGAGCTTGACGGTCAATTTTTGCTTTCACTTCTTTCAATAATGCATCACCGCGGCGAAGGCTAGTGATCAGAAGAATCAGCATGGATAAGAAAGTAATACCAAACGCACTCCATACGTATGATGCGTAGCCACCCATGGCAAAAAAGTCGCTCAGAGATTCAAAATGCATAATCAGTTACCTCACTGAGTTTGTTCTGTTGCGAGTTTGCGCACCCAAGGGCGGTGACTTTCTTTACTGATGATTTCGTTACGAAAACGGACCATCGTCACGGCACCAAAGAAGAACGCAAAGCCAAAGATGTTCAGCAATAACGGCCAAAGCATGTCGGATGAAATAGAAGGTTGTTCAAATTTCGTGATCGTCGCACCTTGATGAAGCGTGTTCCACCATTCCACGGAAAAGTGAATGATAGGTAGGTTTACTACGCCTACGATCGCTAAGATACCAGCGGCTTTTGCGGCGGTTTTTTGATCGTCAAACGCATGGTAAAGCGCAATCACACCAAGGTAGAGAAATAGAAGAATCAATTCAGATGTAAGACGGGCATCCCATACCCACCAAGTGCCCCACATAGGCTTGCCCCAAACAGCACCTGTAAGTAGAGCAATAAAAGTAAATACTGCACCAATCGGAGCCATCGCAAGTGCCGCCATATCAGATAGGCGAACTTGCCATACTAGGCCAATAAATGCAGCAATCGCCATCGACATATAAACGCCCATAGACCAAATAGCTGATGGGACATGAATGTAGATAATTCGGAAACTGTCACCTTGTTGGTAATCTGAAGGCGCAAATGCAAGCCCCCAAACCGTACCAACCGATAAGCATACGAGGGCCAATACAGAAAACCAAGGCAGAAACTTACCACTCAAACGATAAGCTGCTTCTGGCTTGGCATAAGGATGTAGCCATTTCCACATGTTTTGTTCTCACTCTTACTTCAGGGACACTGTCTAAAGGGTTGAGACCGTAGCAGTGCTTTAATAATAATTCTTTGATCAAGCGCCGCTTCATTGGCACTTTATTGAGTTAGTTAACACTAACTCGCAATGCGGCACTAATGGCAAAAGGCGTTAATGTCATCGCCCCCATTAGCATCGCACCTAAAATCGCTAGTTGACCGTTATACGCCATACCGAGTGCGGCAGCATCAATTGCCGATGTTGCGAAAATCAAAATTGGGATGTAGAGCGGAAGAATAAGCAAACTCAAAAGAACGCCACCCTTTTGCAACCCAACAGTCAACGCCACACCAATGGCGCCAATAAAACTTAGTGTTGGTGTACCGATCATCAAGGTTAATACAACCGATAGCCAAGTATTGAAGTCGAGCGAAAGTAAAACCGCCAATAATGGGCTAATTAAAATCAGAGGTAACCCTGTTAACAACCAATGTGCTATGACCTTTGAAACCACGACAAGTTGCAATGGAATCGGCATTAGCATCATTTGTTCTAGTGCACCGTCTTGAAAATCATCACGAAATAGACGCTCTAATGATAATAAGGCGGACAGCAATGCGGCAACCCAAACGATGCCCGCTGCAATACGTGCTAACAAATTAGGTTCTGGTCCAATACTCAGAGGAAAGAGAGTAATGACAATAATAAAGAACCACAGCGGGTTCAGAATGTCTGCCTGACGGCGAAATGCGATTAGGAGCTCACGACGAATGATGGTGGTCATCGAGGAAATCATATCAGTCACCCAGCTTTATTTTTCTAAGTTTCGGGCTGTCCGCAAACATATCTTGATGCGTCGTCAACACAACAATACCGCCATTATCAGCATGACTTGCGAACAAAGATTCAAGCACCTTGACGCCTTGCTTATCAATGGCAGTCAACGGCTCATCTAAAATCCATAAAATTTGCTTACTGAGCCATAACCTTGCCAATGCGACTCGTCGTTGCTGACCTGCGGAAAGTTGTGCTACAGGCACATCTTCTCGACCAGCTAATCCTACTTGAGTCAAAGCGATAAAGATTTCTTCGTCTGAAGAGCGATTATTTTGAATAGATTGATAAAAACGTAAGTTTTCTAATGCGGTAAGCTCTCGTTTCACTCCTGTTTGATGTCCTAAGAAAAGCAGATCTTGATGGAAAACATCACGAGATTTTTCAACCTCTTCGCCTTTCCATTTAATGACACCTTCTTCTCTATCACCTAACCCTGTCACAATCCGTAGCAATGTAGTTTTACCAGTACCATTACGCCCTTCGATCTGGACCAATTCACCAGGCTTAATTTCAAACTGCAGGTTTTCAAACAGAACCCTTTCATCACGGATTGCTGTCAGGTTAGATACTTCTAACATAGAGCTTCAACTAAAAAATGAACGAGCCGCTATATTAGCACAGCTTAGTTATGACAAAACAGGATAAGAGGGCTAGGTTACATGTAAGTTCATGTATTTTTGTTAATTAATCATCACACTTTAATAAAATTAACTATAAGTAGTTATAAGCGCTCATTTTGAATTTGAGAGGCCAGAGCTAAGAGCAAGATCGACTGAAGGTTGTCTAGGGTTGTATTTAAGAAGAGCATTAGAGGCTAAAAACAAAAAAAGAGGCGTAATAACGCCTCTTTTTTTCGCTTGATAACCTTTAGCGTCGACGACGTCCACGCGTTGGATATTCTGCGTCATCTGATGGCTGACCACTTAATGGTGGAATCTTCTCTTTCCCCGCCAGTTTCTTCTGCAGTGAAAGCATCAACTCAGCTTCGGCTTTTGGTAGTTCGCACTCTTCAATCAGCTCGTTGATATCAGCGCCAAGCTGTACCATTT
Source organism: Vibrio sp. 779(2023) (assembly GCF_033344285.1). Lineage (NCBI taxonomy): Bacteria > Pseudomonadati > Pseudomonadota > Gammaproteobacteria > Vibrionales > Vibrionaceae > Vibrio > Vibrio sp. 779(2023). Next base: position 36,594 of record NZ_JAWPOM010000010.1, on the reverse strand, counting down.
TAGAAGCACGACTATACAAGCGACCATCAGTATCAGCGTGTTCGAGTTCGCGAATTCTCTCGTTTAAGTGCTGAATAATGTCTTGTTGCTCCGTCACTTTTTGTCCAAGACCAACGACAACCGAGCGCACTTCGAGTAACTGCTTACTCAACTTTTGCACTTCTTTATCTGCGTGTCGAGATTGAGCTCGTTGTTGGTCTAACTGCTTTTGTAACCCCGAGCGAATCCGCAGTTGCAAAACAACCAATACTAACACGATAAAAGCGACGCCACCCGCAAGGAATGGAGCAGATAAAAGAGTCTCTTCAGCCATCATCATTCAGCCATTAAAGGTGAGCCATCTCGTCCCACTCGTCATCTGTTAGCAGCTTGTTCAAATCCACAAGGATAAGAAGCTTGCCGTCACGGTTGCTCACACCCTGGATGAACTTCGCACTCTCGTCGGTACCAACTGAAGGCGTCGTATCAATTTCAGAAGAACGCAGATAAACGACTTCTGCCACGCTATCTACTAAGATACCAATCACTTGACGCTCTGACTCGATCACAATAATACGAGTGTTGTCGGTGACTTCGCCTTCCATCAGGCCAAAACGTGAACGTGTATCGATAACAGTAACTACATTACCGCGTAGGTTGATGATACCAAGTACATAATCTGGTGCACCTGGAACAGGGGCAATTTCAGTATAACGAAGTACTTCACGAACTTGCATTACGTTGATGCCGTACGTTTCTTCTTCTAGCTGGAACGTCACCCACTGAAGAACTTCGTCATTCGATGCATCTTTCTTCACTTCTACTTCAAAAGCTTGAGACATAGTTAATCCTCGTTAATGTCGTTCCCGACTTAAATCTAATTCAGTGATTTGACATCTAAACCGGCGTTTAGCATGTCAATGAGCGCCTGGACATGAATTAAGGCACACATTTTTTCTTTTACCATGCCCGCTAGCCAAGGGCGTTTACCCGCCTGCTCACGCCAGCGAACCTTGTCGATATTAAGCGTTTCAGTCCCCATTAATTGGTTACTGGCCAACCCCCACATGCTCTCACCAAGCATGACGACATATTGGTAGTTATCTTTATAGCTATCATCACGAAGCTTATCTGCCATCACCCATTTCGCGGTATCGACGACATCAAACTGTTGCTCGCGATTTGTTTGTAGCCCCAAATACCAGGCGGGTTTTCCTATCAAATGGTTAAGCTCGCTAATGCGATGAATACCACCTAACTCATCAAGAGGTACAGCAAACGTGACACCATTCACATCAAAGTAAAGAACTTGGAAGTCCTCACTTCGCTTCGTGCTTTCCCAGACCGTTGGTATATCGGAATCTGCTTGTGTTTCGAGTTCAGTATCGACGTTCGATTCTAGATTGATACTTTGTTCGATCACTGCGTGAGGTTCATCCACCTCTGGTTGCGCTTCCTCAAAAACTGGCTCATCAATCACCCAGTCCTGTATTTCCTCAACACCCTGAAGCTCAGGCACCTCACTAAAGGTTTGTACCTCAGGCTCAGCCGCTTTTATCTCTGCTGCAATATCAATCGTATTTTGTTCAAGAATACTATCAATATCCAACTCAGCCACTGGGTTGCTTGCTTCAAGCTGACTTAATAGCCTTTGAACATCTTCCAGGTTTGGAGCTTCCAACTCTGGCGGATATGTTTCTTGAAACTGGTACGTTTCTGGCTCCGAGTATTGTAGCTGTAATTCTGGCTCTGGCTCTGGCTCTGGCTCTGGCTCTGGCTCTGGCTCTGGCTCTGGCTCTGGCTCTGGCTCTGGCTCTGGCTCTGG
>NZ_JAWPOM010000010.1:0-34690 GCF_033344285.1 Vibrio sp. 779(2023) | reverse complement strand
CTCTGCAGATGATACCTCTTGAGCCAACAGGTCAAGGTCTTCCTCAAGAGTCGTTATTTCAGTTTCATCATCCAGTAATGCATTAAAGTAGTCATCAAGTGCTTGTTCACTGGACAGCACATCATTACTGCTCATCGAACGCCAACCTCTCCAGGTAAATCAGTAGCTGTTTATAGGCAAACACACCACGGCTACCAGATGCAAAATGCGAAGCTGGCAAGTGCTTTAAACTGGCATCGCGGAACTTAGTATCAATAGGCACCGCTGAGGTCCACACTTGATTTGGGTAATCTTTTTTCAGTTGCATCAATGTCTGCAATGACGCTTTCGTGCGCTTATCGTACATGGTTGGGACGATAGTCACTTTGAAACCGCCCGGGCGAGATTTTTGCATAATGGTTAGCGTACGCATCATGCGCTCTAGACCTTTCATCGCCAAAAACTCTGTTTGAACAGGAATCAAAATTCGGTCACTGGCTGCCAACGCGTTCACCATCATCACGCCAAGGATTGGCGGACAATCAATCAACACATAGTCATAGTCTTGTGAGACAGTTTGCAGCGCCCGTTTTAATATTAATCCCATACCACTGCGATTACCCATTACGCGATCAAGCGTGGCAAGGGACATATGCGCGGGAATGATATCCATTCCTTCCAGCTCTGTTTCTAAAATCAACGGTTTAACCGTCTCACGAGAAAACGTCTTCAACTGGAATAAATCAAATAGGCTCGAAGTTACTGCATCAGGATCATAACCGAGATAAGTAGTCAGTGAGGCGTGAGGATCAGTATCAACCATCAATACTCGATGGCCTTTCTGGCTCAATAAGCCCGCCAATGTCACTGTTGAGGTGGTTTTACCCACGCCTCCTTTCTGGTTTGCTACACTCCAAACAATCATGATGAATCCTAAGCTAGGCCAACTTCCACCAACATGCGTTCAGCAATGCGGTCAAGCGGTAAATCTTCTGAAGAAATGCCTGCTTTAGCAACCGCTTGGGGCATGCCATAAACAACACAACTTTCTTCATCTTGTGCCCAAATAGTTGAGCCTGAAGACTTCAACATGCGAGCGCCCTCACGACCGTCTGCACCCATGCCTGTCAACACTAAAGAGAGCACTTTGTCGCCATATACTTTTGCGGCAGAACCAAAAGTCACATCCACACATGGTTTGTAGTTCATGCGGTCGCCACCATCAATAATGCGAAGACGAGCAGCGCCCGCTCGTCCATCCACCATCATTTGTTTCCCACCTGGTGCAAGGTATGCCACACCGGGCTGTAACACATCGCCATCTTGTGCTTCTTTCACTTGAATCTTGCACAAGGTGTTCAAACGACTGGCAAACGCAGCAGTAAACGTTGCTGGCATGTGTTGAATCAATACAATCGGATGCGGATAGTTCATCGGCAAACGCGTCAGAATTTTTTGTAGAGCAACGGGGCCACCTGTTGATGTGCCAATTGCCGTCAGTTGATACTTCTTACCAGAAGCACGGTACTTTGTCGCAGCAGGTCGAGTTGGTGTTGGAGTCACAGGTGAAGCCGTTCTTGAACCTAATGATCGAGTAGTCGTGCTGGTACTCGCTGTTGGGCGAGCGATAGGTCGACGCATGAAAGCGCGCTTCGAGGCAATCTGAATCACACGCTGTTGAAGTAATGACACCGCTTCTTCACGGTTACGCGCAATGTCCTCAAACTTTTTCGGTAAGAAGTCCAATGCGCCCGCATCTAGCGCATCAAGCGTAGCTTTCGCCCCGTCGTGGGTCAGGGACGAAAACATTAGAATTGGCGTTGGAGCAGCGGCCATTATTTCACGTACAGCTGTAATGCCATCCATCACTGGCATTTCAATATCCATCGTGATGACGTCAGGTTTGAGAGATTTGGCTTTCTCAACCGCCTCTCTACCATTTACCGCAACGTCAATCACTTCTAGGCGCGATTCTGAGTTGATGATTTCGCTCACGCGACGTCGGAAAAAACTCGAATCATCAACGACTAGTACTTTAATCGCCATCTTATTCCTTTTAATAACGTCAGCTTTGCTTAAAGGCGTGAAGCCGCAGCATATCGCTTAAGTAAATCAGGCACATCTAGAATTAATGCAATATGGCCATCGCTAGTAATTGTCGCACCAGCCATACCTGGAGTGCCTTGTAATAGATTATCGAGTGGCTTAATAACCACTTCTTCTTGACCAATAAGCGTATCCACAACAAAACCAACGCGCTGGTTACCAATCTGTACAATCACCACGTGACCGTGACCAGTACGCTCTTGAACGTTTTGCGATTTGGATGCCAACCAGTTTTGTAAGTAAAATAGTGGGATAGATTTCTCACGCACAATGATCGTCAGCTGACCATCTACCACGTTTGTACGACTAAGATCCAAGTGGAAAATTTCACTCACCGAAGCCAGTGGTAGAGCAAAAGGATGACCGCCAACACCAACCATCAGAGTCGGTAAAATCGCTAACGTTAGTGGTACTTTGATCGTAATCTTAGTGCCCTTGCCTAGCTCAGAATCGATATCGATTGAACCGTTTAAGGTATTGATCGCCGTCTTAACCACGTCCATACCCACACCACGACCAGAAATGTCAGAAATTTTATCTTTACTTGAGAAGCCAGGTGCGAAGATAAGGTTGAAGCACTCTTTATCTGTTAAACGTGCCGCCGCATCTTCATCCATCATGCCACGCTTCACCGCGATGCCACGCAGTTTGTTCGGGTCCATACCGCCACCATCATCTACGATGGATAGTTCAATATGGTCCCCTTCTTGCGATGCTGACAAAATCACTTTACCTGTGCGTGATTTGCCTGCCTTCGCGCGTGCGTCTGGCATTTCAATACCGTGATCAACCGAGTTACGCACCAAGTGAATCAACGGATCGGCCAATGCTTCTACAAGGTTTTTATCGAGATCGGTTTCTTCACCGCGCATTTCTAGCACGATGTCTTTATTTAGGTTACGAGCCAAGTCACGGACAACGCGTGGGAAACGGCCAAACACTTTCTTAATTGGCTGCATACGCGTTTTCATTACCGCGCCTTGTAGATCCGCAGTTACCACATCAAGGTTAGCGACCGCTTTGGACATCTCTTCGTTGTCGCTATTCAAACCAAGGCTTAGTAGGCGGTTACGCACCAATACGAGCTCACCCACCATGTTCATGATGGTATCAAGCGTCGAGGTATCAACACGAACGGTTGCTTCAGCCTGAGGTTTTTTAACCGCTGGTGCTTTGGCTTCTTCTTTTACCGCGACTGGTTTAGATTCTGGCTTTGGTGCTGGCGCTGCTTGAACAGGTGCTGGCTTAGCAACAGGCTCAGGTTTCGCAGGGCTTTGCTCTACGTTTGCTGAAGCAGGCTTCGTTGCCATGTCCAATTCTTCTAGCGTTGGGCCTTTACCTGAACCATGTAGCTCATCGAGTAACTTTTCGAACTCTTCGTCCGTCATTAAGTCACTGTCTTGATTTGATGAAGATGCCACTGGAGCGGAAGGCTCTGCCGCTTTAGGTGGCTCTACTGGTACGGATGCAGATGCAGCAGCCTCTGCCGTAGAAGGGCTTTTTCCTACACCGTGCAGTTCATCGAGTAAGCGTTCAAACTCATCATCAGTGATATCACCACTTTCAACTGATGGTGCACTCGATTGAGGCGGTTCAGATGGCGTTGTAGGTGTCGCAGACATTGAGTTGCCTGGCGCTGAACCTTTACCATGAAGCTCATCCAATAGCTTTTCGAATTCGTCTTGGGTAATTTCATCAACAGAGCCGACACTTGATGGTGCTGACGGTGCAGCAGGTTCTTCGATGATAGGCTCGGGAATAATAGGTTCTGGAGTAGCCACTGGTTCTTCAACTACGGTTGCCGCTACTTCATCTTCTGACTCAGGTTTGCATAGACGATGAAGTTCTTCAAGAAGCTCAGGGTCCGCAGCTTCTAACGGCTCACGATCTTGAACAGCCTGGAACTGGGTATTAACCGTATCCAAGGCTTTTAGCATCGTATCCATTAAGTTTTGCGTTACCGTGCGTTGACCGTTTCGTAAAACGTCGAACACGTTCTCCGCACCATGACAAGTATCGACTAGCTCTGCCAATGAAAGGAAGCCGGCACCGCCTTTTACGGTATGAAACCCGCGGAAAATAGCATTAAGTAAGTCTTTGTCTTCTGGGTTATTTTCCAATTCAACCAACTGCTCAGAAAGCAGCTCGAGAATTTCCCCAGCCTCAATGAGAAAGTCCTGAAGAATATCTTCGTCTAAATCGTAGCTCATACGTTACCTTTAAAATCCAAGACTGGACAACAAGTCATCGACTTCGTCCTGCGATGAAACCGCATCTTCTCTCAGTTCTGGATGAAGAATCGGGCCTTCGGCTTCGCTTGTTTGTGTATTCTTTTTATCTGCCGGTTCTGACAAAACTTGAATATGTTCTTCAAGTTTATTTCCAGAGAATACGGTTAGGATTTCCACTAAGCGGCCTTCAACTTCATTAACCAACGTAATTACGCGGCGAATGATTTGGCCAGTTAGGTCTTGGAAGTCTTGCGCCATGAGAATTTCGGTCAATTGGCCGCGCAATTCAGTGCTGTCACCTTCGACTTGCACTAATAGCCCGTCGATTCGGTGACACAGTGCTTTAAATTCGCTTAATTCTATGCGCCCGTGCATGAGTTCATTCCATTGAGGACGAACTTTTAGAAGGCAATCATGCAGGTTGTCAGCGATAGGAAGGCAGCAGTCGACCGCATCCATTGTTTTGTTGGCTGCAAGCTCTGTCTTCTCGATCACATAATTGAGACGATCCCTAGCATTAGGGATTTCGTCTTTCGCAATTTCGGTCATGCGCTGATCGAGACTGAACTGCTTGAGTGATTCGTGAAGGTCTCGAGTTAACGCTCCAATTTCTTGCAGCATTGGGTTATCGGCACCTTCGTAGATCGAGGCAACAAGCATATTGGCTTGGTCTTGTTCCCCGTTTTCTAGCATTTGAACGAGTGACTTCGCCTGCTCTAGTGAGATCATTCTGAATAGACCCTTTTACGTTTAGTTCTTCTTATCACTTTGAAAACGCTAAACGAGTCATTTAATAGGTATTTAATAATTGGTATGAATGACTCGAATAACAAAGAGAAAGAGAGAGTTATAAACGCTCGAAAATTTTATCTAATTTTTCTTTTAATGTTGCAGCAGTAAATGGCTTAACAATGTAGCCGTTTACACCTGCTTGAGCAGCTTCAATGATCTGCTCACGCTTCGCTTCAGCCGTGATCATTAGAACTGGCAGATGCTTAAGTTCTGCATCCGCGCGGATGTGTTTAAGCAAATCGATGCCTTGCATACCTGGCATGTTCCAGTCAGTTACAACAAAATCGAAGTCACCTTTTTTCAGCATTGGTAATGCGGTTAAACCATCGTCCGCTTCTTGAGTGTTATTGAAACCCAAGTCACGAAGCAGGTTTTTAACAATACGGCGCATTGTTGAGAAATCATCAACAATAAGGATCTTCATGTTTTTATTCAAAATTGCCTCCACTGAATCGTAAAATCAGTGTTTTTAGTCATTTTGTGTCCACGCACTGAGCTTGGTACGTAAACGTTGCATCGCTTGACTCAGTATTTGACTTACGCGAGATTCGCTTACGCCTAACACATCGCCAATTTCTTTCAAATTGAGTTCTTCATCATAATAAAGCGAAAGAACCAAAGCTTCACGCTCTGGAAGCTGTTTTATTGATTCAACCAGTGCTTTTCGAAATGATTCATCAACTACCCCTTTGAATGGGTTGCTGTCATCGGTTTCATCCGCTGGTGAAATCACATCATCAGAAACGCCTAAATCTTCAATACCGACTAATTTTGAGCAGTTGATATCGGTAAGAGCACTATGATATTGATCCAGTGTCATACCGAGATGCGTGGCTACTTCAGAATCAGTAGGATCTCGATTTAATTCGCCTTCCAGCTCCGCAATCGCTTGGTTAATCTCTCGATTATTTTTATGAACAGAACGCGGTACCCAATCGCCTTTACGCATGTCATCTAACATTGCGCCACGAATACGGATACCTGCATAAGTTTCAAAGCTCGCACCTTTAGAACCATCATAATTCTGCTGAGCTTCGATAAGACCGATCATGCCGGCCTGAATTAAATCCTCTACCTGAACACTCGGCGGTAAACGGCCTAGTAGGTGGTGAGCAATGCGCTTAACCAACACTGAATAACGTTCAATGAACGCCTGCTGGCTATTAAATTTGCCATGTTGGTCATAGGTTATCGCTTTATTCACCAAAAGGGTCCTCTGCGAATTCGGTACGATTTAGCAACCTTTCCACAAAAAATTCCAAGTGTCCACTTGGTGTTTTCGGTAGTGGCCACGTCAACGCTTTGTTTGCTAGTGAGCTGATAGCTAAAGCAGCAGGCGAGCGTGGGAACGCATCAACGACAATTTTTTGTCTTTTTACAGCCTGTCGTACTTTATCATCTAATGGAATACATGCTACGAGTTCAAGGCTAACATTCAAGAATCGCTCTGTGACTAGTGTCAACTTTGCAAACAATTCTCGCCCTTCACGGTAGCTTCTGACCATATTTGCTACAACTTTAAAGCGTTGAACTTGGTGTTCTTTACTCAACAGCTTGATTAATGCATAGGCATCTGTGATTGACGTCGGTTCATCACACACAACTACAACCACATCTTGAGCTGCTCGCGAAAAACTGATTACCATGTCAGAGATACCAGCAGCGGTATCAATCAGCAGGACATCCATTTCGTCTTCAAGACTACCAAATGCTCGAATGAGTCCAGCATGCTGAGCGTGAGAAAGCTCTGTCATGCTCTGTGTGCCAGAAGTTGCAGGAATTATCTTTATACCATAAGGCCCTTCGACAATCGCATCTTTTAGCTCACATTCACCCGCTAAGACATGTCCTAGATTACGTTTTGCACGAATTCCGAGCATCACGTCCACATTGGCCAGACCTAAATCAGCGTCGAGAACCATCACCTTCTTGCCTTGGCGAGCCATACAAATCGCCAGACCCAGTGTTACGTTTGATTTCCCCACACCACCTTTGCCGCCAGTAACAGCAATCACTTTGGTCAACGATGGTTGTGTTAAGCGACGGAGGCCGCTTGCTTGATCGTGTATCATATTCTCAGTCATAGTAGTCCGCCGCCTTAGAGTCCTTCACTGTCACTGTTCCAAAAGTGAGGTTCGTTCTCTGTCGACTTCTCTAACAGTTCATTTGCTTTCGCAAGCATATATTTTGGTTGCGCTATCACAATGTCTTCTGGTACGCGCTGACCATTAGCGATGTAAGCTACTGGCATTGCGTTTTGAATCACTACACTGATGAATTCGCCTAGGCTTAATGACTCATCAAGCTTCGTCATAATACAACCCGAAAGTGGTATACGTCGGAAGTGATCCAGCGTTTCTTGTAGAACACGACGTTGTGCGGTAGCCGGCAAAACAAGGTAGCTGTGAATCACTTCTCCGCTCTCTTGCATTAGAGTGTCGAGCTGCTCGGAAAGCCTCACATCTCGTTGCCCCATCCCTGCCGTATCGACCAAAATCAGTCTTCTGTTTCTTAGCTGATATATAACATCGGCTAACTCGTTAGAATCTTTAGCAACTCTTACGGGACAACCCATGATTCTTCCGTAAATTGAGAGCTGCTCATGTGCACCTATGCGATATGTATCTGTTGTCACAAGGGCCACATTGTCGGCACCGTATTCCATGGCTGCGCGTGCTGCGAGTTTCGCTACGGTTGTTGTTTTCCCAACCCCCGTCGGACCCAACAATGCGACTACGCCACCACGTTTTAAAATGTCCTGTTTAGGAATATTGATTTGATCCGCCACCAGCGACAATAACGCTTTCCACGCTCGCGCTGGCTTTGTATCTTCCGGGATATAACAGGCCATCTGGTCTGCTAACTCCGGAGAAACGCCCATTCGCTCTAAGCGCTTAATCAGCATCGCTCTTAGCGGCTCACGGCGTTCTACTTCTTGCCACATCAGGCCAGAAACTTGGTGCTCCAACAGACGACGAATTGACGTCATCTCTTCGCGCATGCTTTCTAGCTCATCGGCCGATTCGCCACGCTCATCGCTTGGGCGACGTCGGTCATAGCGCGTCGGGTCCAGCTTGGGCGTCGGACGTTCAAATCGATTGTCCTGTGCGATTAGCTTCGCCAAAGGTGAATCTGGTTGATATGGCGCTGGCTTTTCTTGGTTGTAGCCGTCGCGATGCTTATTTTGGCGTTGCAGCAAAGCCGAGAGCGAATCTTCATTTTCCGCTACGTGGTCGTCAGCATCTGCTGCACCACCGCTATATTGCTTAAGCATATTAGCGAATCGCTGCGTCATTGAGCCTGTTTTTTCATTGTTACTGTTATTACTGTTCAGGCTAATTTTATCTTCATCTAAATGACGATCTTGGTAACGATCAGCAGAAGACGATGACATTTGACGATGTTCGTTATAGCGATTCGATTGAGAAGCACCGCGATTTTGCTGTGACGCTGCGCTTGCTTGAGACGGATTAGATTCACTATCTATCGCCGCAACAATCGCTACTCCACCAGCCACTTTCTTGTTTGACATGATCACCGCTTCCGCGCCTAACTCCTCTTTCACTTGGAGCAGCGCCGTTCTCATGTCTTTGGCAAAAAATCGCTTTATTTTCAAACTATGAATCCATTAATGATGCGTGAGATCAGTTACCCACGGCTTGCACAATTCTGATCTGTTTTTCATCCGGGATTTCTTGGTAAGACAGTACCCGGAGATTAGGTATTGTGTTCTTCACAAATTTCGCCAACGTCGAGCGTAATACACCAGAAGTAAGCAGAACGGCAGGTTCGCCTTTCAGTTCTTGTTCCTGTGTCGCTTGGCTTAGTGAAGATTGCAATCGCTCAGCGAGTCCCGGTTCAATCCCCGCGGATTCGCCTCCTGATGCTTGCATAGTTTGATGCAATATTTGTTCCAGTTCGGGGATCAAAGTAATCACTGGTAACTCAGGCTCTATACCATTGATTTCTTGAACAATTAGACGTTTAAGACTAATTCGAACTGCTGCCGTCAATATGTCAGCTTCTTGACTCTTACTTGAGTACTCAGCCAAAGTTTGAACAATCGTGCGAATATCGCGGATTGGAATGGCCTCGTTTAACAAGTTTTGTAGGACTTTCACCACCACACCTAATGGTAATTGGTCAGGAACAAAGTTCTCGACCAACTTAGGCGCGCTGCGTCCTAACATTTCTAATAAATTCTCTACTTCTTCATGACCAATTAGCTGTGACGCGTTGTTGGTCAATAGCTGGCTCAGGTGCGTCGCTAATACCGTTGATGAATCAACAACCGTATAACCCAGAGCCTGCGCGTGCTCACGCTGATCTTCTCGGATCCATACGGCTTCCAGTCCAAAAGCAGGGTCAATGGTTGGCTCACCATCAATCATGCCATACACCTGACCTGGGTTAATCGCTAGCTCTTGATCCGGACGAATCTCTGCTTCGCCCACCGCAACCCCCATCAATGTAATTCGGTAACTGTTTGGGGTCAGCTCAAGATTGTCACGAATATGAACCGCTGGAATTAGGAACCCAAAATCTTGCGATAACTTTTTACGCACGCCTTTTACGCGCTCTAACAGTTCCCCACCTTGGTCTCTGTCCACCAAAGGGATTAAGCGATAACCGACTTCCAAGCCAATAATATCGACTGGCTGGACGTCATCCCAAGACAGTTCGCGCTGTGAGGAAGGTTCTGTACCTTCGTCTGCTGTTGCTGGTAAAGCGGGCTCTTTCGCTTTCTGCTTCTGCCGTTTGTCGATGAAATATGCCGCTGCACCGGCCGCGACTGCCAGGCTCAAAAACGCAAAGTGTGGCATGCCCGGTACGATGCCCATCACACCAAGAATAGCCGCAGTAATCATCAGCGCTTTTGGGTTGTCGAACATCTGGAAGACCAGTTGTTCCCCCATGTCTTCATCGGTGTTTTGGCGCGTCACCATCATTGCCGCTGCAATCGACAGCAATAGCGATGGGATTTGTGCGACCAAACCATCACCGATTGTCAGTAAGGTATAGATTTCAATCGCTTCACCGAAACCCAATCCATACTGCGCCATACCGATCGACAGACCGCCGACGATGTTGATAAACAGAATCAAAATACCGGCAATCGCGTCACCTTTTACGAACTTCGAGGCACCATCCATCGAGCCATAGAAATCCGCTTCTTTGGTCACTTCAAAACGACGAACTCTTGCCTGCTCTTGGTCTATCAATCCGGCATTCAAGTCGGCATCAATCGCCATTTGCTTACCCGGCAACGCATCAAGCGTAAAGCGAGCACTTACCTCAGAGATACGACCCGCACCTTTGGTCACCACCATAAAGTTGATGATCATTAAGATGAGGAAAACCACTAGGCCGACCGCGTAGTTACCACCAATAACGACGTTACCGAACGCCTCAATTACGTTACCTGCCGCATTACCGCCTTCATGACCATGCAGTAAGACGACACGAGTCGAGGCAACGTTCAAAGCCAAGCGGAGCAACGTGGCGATCAGCAATACCGTTGGAAAAGCAGCGAAGTCCAAAGGGCGACGTGTGTAAACGGTCACTAACAACACCACCATCGACAGCGCGATGTTAAAGGTGAAGAACATATCCAGCAAAAATGCTGGAATCGGCAGTACCACCATCGCTAGGGTGGCCAAAACCATCACCGGAGCACCAATAGCTGGCATTTCACGTTGAGGGATTCGTGGCAATTTATCTGCAAACGGCAGGCTTAACTTCATACTGCGAGAGATCTCAATCGATTGAAGCGTCACGTAAGCTCTTACTATTAATACGCGACCGCTTTAGCCTAAAAGTTTAGGTAGGGTTGATAATTAAAGCGTTTTAAGCAATCTATGTACCATAATTAGCGCCAAAATAATGACTAAACACTCAAATAGAGCTTAGCTTTTGATCAAACGAGCTTTTTTAAGGCTTTACCGCTTTTCGTATCAATGACGGTGCTCGGGCGGGATTGGCAAATCATAATCTTGAATTTTCGGGCGCTGTCCACCTCGTTTTCGGTATTGCTTCAATTGGAATACAAATGCCAAAACCTGAGCGACGGCAGTAAATAACCCATCGGGGATCTCTTGCTCGAGCTCTGTCGTGTGGTACAACGCACGAGCCAAAGGTGGTGCGGGCACAATCGTAATGTCATGTTCGCGTGCGACTTCTCGAATCTTCATCGCCATGTGGTCAGTACCTTTAGCGATCACGACTGGCGCACGGTCTGTCTTCTGCTTATAACGAAGCGCTACCGAGAAGTGCTCTGGGTTAGTAACAATAACATCAGCTTGAGGAACATCCGCCATCATTCGACGTTGAGCCGCTTCCCTTTGCAACATACGAATACGGCCTTTCACTTCCGGCTTACCTTCAGTCTCTTTGTATTCGTCTTTGACTTCTTGCTTGGTCATTTTTAACTGATCAGCGTGCTGCCAGATTTGAAATGGAATATCGATGGCAACCACAATCAATAGCGAGCAACTGATCAGCAAAATAAAGTTCAGCAAAATATCTAAAGCATGGAAGATGTTTTGCGGATACACATCCATGCTCAATTGAATCAGATCGGCCTGTGATGCTTGGATCAAATAGATGGCGACACCGGTGACCAGAACCACTTTAAGGATTGATTTGATCAACTCTACCCAGCTTTGCATTCCAACCATTCGCTTTAAGCCGCTAAGCGGATTCATTTTCGACAGCTTGGGCATGGCTGCTTGGGCAGAAAAACTGATTCCTCCCACACCTGCTGCTCCAATCATGGCGGCGGTAAACAATGTCGCTAACACCAAAAATAGTGGGAACAACAAATCACTCATCGCGCCCAAAGCGATATCAAACAGTTTTGCAGTATCGAAAATCTCTTCTCGTTGAAGATCAAATAAACGGCTCATGATGGAAAACAATGAACGTGCTAACGCCTCTCCAAACCACATCAATGAAATGGCGCCAACGATCAGCACAGATGCTGATGCGAGCTCTTTAGATCGAGCGACCTGCCCCTTTTCTCTGGCTTGTTGTAACCGTCGAGGCGTGGCTTCTTCGGTGCGTTCCTGACCGTCTGATTCTGCCAAATCTTAGCACTCCAAGCGAATAAGCCGACAAATCTGCGCCTCACCCACTGTCCAGAACATTTCATAATGACTGTATAGACCAGCCAGTATGTACCAACAAAGTAATAGACCCACCATCAAAGCAAAAGCAAAACCAAGCGAGAAGATATTCAGCTGTGGTGCGGCACGGGTCATTACACCAAACGACAAGTTAATGGTCAGTAGCGCAATAATGCCAGATAGAGACATACTCAGTGCCGTTTGGAACATAATACCAAGCCAGCCTGCCATTTCACGGAAATCAACCGCGTTGAGCGAGCCGGAGCCAATCGGCAAAGTTTTAAAACTGAACACCACCAATTGCAGCATTTTTAAGTGTCCATCGGTGGCAAGGAAAAACATTGTCGTTAAGAACATGAATAACTGGCCAAGCAATGGCGTGTTCTGACCATTTGCGGGATCAACCATAGAAGCAAAGCCCAAACTTGATTGCATACCCAATATTTGACCAAGTAGGACAAAGGTTTGAATCATAAATTGAGTAACCATACCCATCGCTATGCCGATGATCATTTGCTCGGCAATGGTCATGAAGCCACGAAACGAGAGTAGCTCAATGTCTTGAGGTACAGCGGGGATGGCTGGCATGACAGCGAAAGTGATGGCTAAACCGAGGTAAAGGCGGATTCTTGGCGAAACAAATCGGGCCCCGGTTACTGTCATCACCATCAACATAGATGAGATACGAACATAGGGCCAGAAGTAGTTTGCGATCCAATCTAAGACAACGCTAGTGGGGTACTCCATAGGCGCCTCTAATAAAGCACCTGAGGTAAGCGTTCAATCAAGCCATAGAAATATTCCATCAACATTTGCGTCATCCAATGCCCAAACAGCATCAGGGCCAAAAGCGTGACAATCAAACGCGGTAAGAAGCTCAATGTTTGTTCGTTGATGGATGTCGCAGCTTGAAAAATCGCAACTACAAGGCCGATCAGCAAGCTTGGGATGATAATAGCGCAGACCATGATAAGCACCATCCAAAGTGCTTCACGGAAAAGCTCGACAAACATTTCTGGTGTCATGTCTTATCCTCTATCTGCGCTTATCTAAAGGGCAAAGCTGCCCGCAAGTGTCGAGAGTATCAAGTTCCAACCATCGACCAATACGAACAACATCAACTTGAACGGCAACGAAACAATCATTGGTGACAACATCATCATACCCATTGCCATCAGTACCGAAGCGACTACAAGGTCAATAATCAAAAACGGCAAGAAGAGCATAAAGCCAATTTGGAATGCAGTTTTTAGCTCTGAGGTGATAAAAGCCGGAATCAACACCGCCATCGACACATCTTCTGGATTCTCGACTTGCTCTCCTGACATGGTTACGAACGTCTCCAAATCTTTGATTCGGGTCTGCTTAAGCATAAATGCTTTCATTGGCGCTTGTGCAGCATCAAACGCTTCTCGCGCCGTAACTTGCTCGTTCAAATAAGGCTGAACAGCTTTGTCGTTGATTTCGTTCAGGACAGGAGACATAACAAAAAAGGTCAAAAACAGCGCAATACCAATAATGACCTGATTAGAAGGCGTTTGTTGCAAACCCATTGCCTGACGCAATATCGACATCACCACCACAATTCGAGTGAACGAGGTCATCAGAATCACCATGGCAGGCAAGAAGCCAAGCATGGTCATTAACGCTAAAATTTGTAGTGTAACCGAGTAGTCTTCACTGCCATCAGGGTTCGTGGTCATGGTGAATGCTGGAATACCACCGCCACTAGAAACGGACATAGCACGGCTAGCACCAGTATCACTTTGCATAGCCTGAACTGTAACACCACTTCCATCGGCTAAGTTATCTGGCAGCGCTGACTCCTCTGCTTCAGCAAAGGTAAATGAAGAAAACAGCACGCCGACAAAAAGTAACGACGTACTCAGGAGCAAACGAATTGGATTACCCTTTGTCATGTTTTTTGATCAGCTGGCTAAATTGAGTCGCAAAAGCATTGGTCGCCAACTCTTCCTCTTTCAGTGGCTTATCTAACTTGGCTAAAGTTTGGATCGATTGGCTAGTAATCCCAACCAAAAACTGTTCTTCACCCACTTGAACTACTGCGATTCTTTCTTTTGTACCCACTGGCAACTGACTCACTATACGCAAGCCCTTTTGTTGTCCCATCGCTGGCACTTGCATACGTTTCAGCAACCAAGCCAGCAAAAGAATCACGCCGATTACAAGCACAAGCGAGCCAAGTGTCGTCGCAAGATCCAGATTATTTGGTGCGGCAGCAAATGCATAAGGAGCACTTAGCATTAAGCTCAGTGCTCCAGTGATTTGCTTCAATCGCATTTTGATTGAACGACTCATCTTAACGCAGCTTCTTAATTCGTTCAGTTTGGCTGATCACATCCGTCAAACGGATACCAAACTTATCGTTGACGACCACGACTTCGCCGTGAGCAATCAAAGTACCGTTAACCAATACGTCGAGCGACTCACCGGCTAGACGATCCAACTCAACAACCGAACCTTGGTTAAGCTGCAACAGGTTCCGAATGCTAATTTGAGAACGACCGACTTCCATCGAAATCGTCACCGGGATATCCATAATAGTGTCGAGTTTACGACGCTCATCTTCGCTAATTGGGCTTGAAGTGTCTTTTAGCTCTTCCAGTGGCGCAGCCAATACTTCATCTACGTCTACAGAAGGGGCAGACGGGTCTTCGCCAAGAGCGGCTGCCCATTCGTCTGCTAGCTTTTGATCGTCACTTGGTTCCATTTTTCTATCCTGTGTTACGCCTAACTCATGCCATAGCATGTCTGTTTAATAAGGTATCTTAATGGTCTATATCGTCTTCACTCTCAAGCTCGGACATGATGTCTTTACCTAAGAAAGCTAAATCTGTTTTGACGACATGTGGGCGCTCAATTTCCTCAGAAATTTGCACCGCTAATTTGTCTTCCGATCGACCCATTTTTACGCGATAGGTCGGTAGGTCTTCCACAAACATCGTCGCATGTTCTGGCATTTCAATCGGGATGATATCGCCCGGTTGCAGCTCCATGAGATCACGCAAAGAAATGTCTTTTTCGAGCAAGTTCACGCGGAAGTTAACCGGACAATCCATGATCTCTTCACGTAGTGCTGAGCTCCAGCGAACGTCCGTTTCCATCTTGTCAGACTGAACACCTGCGTCCAATAGTTCACGGATAGGCTCAACCATGGAGTAAGGCATAACGACATGAAAATCGCCGCCACCGCCGTCAACTTCTATATGGAATGAACTCACGACAATCACTTCTGTCGGGCTGACAATGTTTGCCATGCTTGGGTTTACTTCAGAGTCGAGATATTCGAACTCTACCCCCATCACTGGCGACCACGCTTCTTTATAATCTTCAAATACAATTTTCAGTAACAACTGAATGATGCGGCGTTCCGTTGGGGTAAATTCGCGGCCTTCGATTTTGGCGTGAAATCGACCATCACCGCCAAAGAAGTTTTCTACCAGAATAAAGACTAAACGAGCCTCCATGGTGATCAACGCAGTGCCTTTTAACGGACGAAAACGCACCATGTTCAAACTGGTTGGCACGTACAATGTGTTCTGGTATTCACCAAACTTCATCATCTGCACGCCATTGATCGACACCTCTGCCGTTTTACGCAGCATATTAAACAGACTAATACGCATGTGCCGTGCGAAGCGCTCGTTGATAAGTTCGAGCGTCGGCATTCGACCACGTACGATTCTGTCTTGCGACGAGAAATCAAAATTGACGGCACCCTCAGTGTCGTTTTCTATCGGTTCATCGACGTCATCAACATCGTCAACCCCATGCAATAGCGCATCAATTTCGTCTTGGCTTAATAGATCGGTCACGTTTTACCTATTGAATAACAAAATCTGTAAACAGTACTTTTTCAATCACTGGCTTACCGACCGCAGCATTCAGCGCTGCTTTGATATCTTCGGAAGCACGATCGCGCAACTCCACTCGTCCTGTAGGAGAGCGCAATTGATCAACCGTCGCGGAAGCAAACGTTGATAGCATAGAGCTTTCAATCAGTGGCGAATGATACCGCGCCAACTCTTCATTTTCTGCACCGCGAACCATTAACTGCGCTTTAATTTGAACCAGCCTATCGCGGCTATCCCCAGTAACGTTAAATACAAATGCCTGAGGAAGATTCACATACGCGATGGGCGCAGTATCCGATGCCTTCACTTGAGCCTGTTGAGACGATTCAGCCTGAGCAGGTTCATCAGAGCCCATTAGAAAAAATGCCGCTGCCCCGCCACCAAGTAGTAATACTACAACAGCGATGATGATGATAAGTAACTTGCTTTTTCCTTTCGGCGCATCGGCCCCTTGTAACTGTTCTTCTGCCATTCTTGTCTCTTATTGTTCTTTTGAGTTACCAAGACGTTTTAGTGAGTTGCTTGGTAACCATATTCCATTGCCGTTAAACGGCCTTTTATGCGTAAAAACTAATTCCATCACGCTTTGAAGCGACATTCAAATCCAGATTGACATCAGATTCAAAACCCTCTTCGGACTGTCCAGAAAAACCGCCACTTTGCGCGCTTTGACCATGTTGTTCAGCAGTATACCTACCTTGCTGTTGCCCGCTGTTTTGTTGCTGGACGGAAGAATCAGCCAGCTGCATACCTTGTTGCGCTAGCATTTCTCTCAAACGAGGGAGCGTCTGTTCAATAATGTCACGAGCTTGCGGGTTGTTCACTGTAAAATGTACATTGGCAACGTCATTATTCATGGTCATACGAATTTGCATACGACCTAACTCTGGTGGATCAAGACGAATATCGAGATTTTTCAGATTCTTCGACATCATCATTTGCACTTTTTCCGCAACTTGCTCGTTGGCTAGCTCTTTAGTTAGTTGCAACGGAAGCTGAGCTTGTTGTGCAGCATCAATACGCGCTTGTTGCTGCACATTAATTCCTTGCTGGCCTGCCATAGCCTGAAGCTGTCCAGCGAAGCCATGTTGGAGGTCCGGCTTATCTTGTTTATCCGCAGTCGCCTTTAGCGCACCAGTCGCCAATGCTGCGTTCATTACTTTCTGGCTAATCTCTCCGTCTTTCACACCTTGAAGCGACGTCGGCACTTGCGCGGCTATCAACATATCGGGCGTTGGAGATAATGCGACTTTTTCTCCACTATGAGCAGTTTGTGGCTGGGGTACTTGAGCCGCTGTATGCTGGATTTGCTGAGACACTGCCATAGGTCCAGCCTGGCGAGTTAAATTATGTTGTACTTGTTGCTCTGCGAGAATCTGTTTAATGTCATTAGGGAGCGCAACAAATTGGGCAAGGTCTTGCTCAGGAATATCCGCCGTGATCCTTCCTTGTTTCAACCCTTCAATGATCTGAGCTTCTTGCTGAGTCAGTGGTTTTCCTTGCGCCAACTTAGTATCTATAACTTCAAGTTCATCCAAGGAGACTCGTGGAAGCGCGTCGATGTTGGAACCATCAACGTCTGTTAACAACGGCGACAGATCATTAGCTACTTCACCACTGACTGCGCTCTTAGCCGTCGGATGGCTGGCTTGTTTCGCTAGCTCTTGCCAAGCAGCAAACTCAGGCGAAAGTTTGTCGACATCGATAGGTTGACCATTCTTATCTAAAATTGGCTCTAAGTCTTGTCCTGGGATCATCTGTGCTTGTTCAAGCGAATGAACTGATGGCGTTTCATTCAAAGCCAGCTCATCAAGGTGTGTCGAAACGGTTGCTTGCTCGTGGAACGAATGCACTAAATTCGCGCTCTGAGGCAAAACTTTGCCACTATCGATGGATGCATTACTCGCATTCAGGGTTTGATTCGCTTGTTCAATTCGACCAAGAAGCTGTTGTCCTTCGCCCATCGTGCTTTTTACGTCCATTGTATTTGATGGGTTACTCGTATCAATTGATGTTGATTTCACTTTTTCAATAGCTTCAACATCATGCTCCAAAGGTGTGCTGTTACTCGCCTTTTGTAAACTTACTTCTTCACTTAAGGTTGCATTCGGTTTGTTTGCTGATATTTCATCAAAATCATGGGTCCCGTCACTGACGGATTCTTGGCTTTCTTGCGCCAACAATTCGTCCGAGACGTTAGCAGAAGAAGTACTGCCTACATCCGCTCTTTCTTTTTCTTCAACCACTGTCGATTCTGTTGCTACTTTTTCGGGCTTTTGTTTACCAGCAAATGCATCGGTTAACGTTTCTAAAAATCCCTTGCTCTCAGTGCTCTCTGCGGACGCTTTAGCGGACACATCAGAAACTGGCGTCTTGGTAGTCGCAGATACATGGGACAAATTCACACTCATTTAGAAACTCTCGTTCTCGTGGCTCTGAGCGTATCGCTGACAGACAGCAATACTGGCGGCAAACAAAGGTCAAAAAGACCCGACACTGACAGCTAAAATGCAAAAATCACACCACAATATTGAGCCAATTCTCGGTAAGCTAATAGATGGCATGTTTATGGAACAAACATCAACAGTACTATCCGAGAACCTGGTTCCTAACATGATGTACAGCTACTTGATTGACTTTGAAAAACGATAAGCGTAAACAGACATTTGACTTAACAATTAAGGAATCACTTTGAAGATCACAGAATTACGCCAATATAGAATCAGAGCAGGCAAAACAGAACAGTGGCTAAGTTGGATGAAGGAAGAACTGTTGCCCTATCAACGTTCACAAGGCATGCGTGTACTGAATACTTACGTCCACACTGGTGATGATGGACATGACTATTTTGTTTGGCTTAGAGAGTTCGACAATGAACAAGCACGCCAGGCTCTCTACGAAAAAACATACAACGAGTGGTGGGTTCGCGAGATTCGACCGAAGGTGTTTGAGTTAATTGAACAAGACTCAATCAAAGTTACCTTACTTGAATCGGTAGAGATGTAGTCAGCTGCAACACCGTAATGCAATATCGAACCGATAACGTTTAGAAACGATGTGGTTTTCGACTGTAAAGTAAGGTGGAAAACTCGTCCATTTGCTTTTGTTCGCGCTTAGCTTCAGCAAGTTGTTTCTCTTTTTCGCGTTTGTCTATCATCCACTCATAGGATTTGCGTTCTTTACGCACGGTTAACCAATATTCTTTACAGTTTTCAACCTGCTCTTTGAAATGACTTTCTGCTTGCTTTTGCTTAGATAAAGTTTCATCTAGCTGGGTAAGGAATCGATTTAAGTGTCCATATTGACTTGCCGTTAGGCCCGCCTGACCACGGTCGACGAGTTGCTGGCAATAATCAAGCCGATACTTTTCAATTTGTTCAACCTGACGGTAATAATCTTCGAGTTCAGAACGCGCTTTGTTCAGTGCAAGCACAGCTTGGTCTTCACGATCCTTAGTTTGCTCAAGTAGAAACTCCATCGCATTATTCATGCGCTATCACCCACCCAAAATGTTTCTAAGCATATTGACGCACATATCGTATGGCACCGATTCTTTCATGCTCTGCTGCAAGTATTCGTCTAACTTCGGTTTCAAAGTAAATGCGCCATCAATAGCAGGATCGGTACCCGGTTTGTACGCTCCAATCGAGACCAAATCTTGATTCTTGCGACAAATAGACAAGACCTGTCGCACCGCTTTTGACATCAAAACGTGCTCTTCAGTCGTGATTTGCGGCATAACACGGCTCACCGACTTCTCGACATCAATCGCCGGATAATGGCCTGCATCCGCCATTTCACGAGAAAGTACAATATGGCCATCAAGAATGGCTCGCGATGCGTCCGCTATCGGATCTTGCAAATCATCCCCTTCGGTCAACACGGTAAAGAACGCCGTAATCGAGCCTTGTTCGGCACTTCCATTACCCGCTCGCTCAACCAGCGCTGGCAGCTTGGCAAATACAGAAGGCGGGTAGCCTTTCGTCGCTGGCGGCTCACCAACAGAAAGTGCGATTTCACGCTGTGCTTGTGCAAAACGAGTCAACGAGTCCATCAATAGCAGAACATCTAACCCTTGGTCCCGGAAGTATTCAGCAATCGTTAATGCCGTTTGGCACCCCTTTAAGCGCATTAGAGGTGAAGCATCGGCAGGCGCCGCGACCACCACTGAGCGGCGACGACCGTCCTCACCCAAGATCTCTTCGATGAACTCTTTAACTTCACGTCCACGCTCACCTATCAGGCCGACGACCACAACCTGTGCGGTGGTGCCTCGCGTCATCATGCCAAGCGTGACCGATTTACCCACACCAGAACCTGCAAACAGACCGATACGCTGACCTTTACCAACCGTCAACAAACCATTGATGGCTTTTAGGCCAACATCGAGCGGTTCAGAAATTGGCTTTCGAGCCAACGGGTTGATTGGTTCGGCATTAAAAGAGGCACGGTGATCGGTATACAAAGGGCCAAGTCCATCAAGTGGATTCCCAACCCCGTCTATCACGCGCCCAAGTAATTCCATGCCGACGGGTAAACCAGCGTCACTGGTTAAAGGGGTGACTCTCGCGCCAGGTAAAATGCCCGTAATTTGTTCGCTTGGCATTAAAAATAGGTTGTCACCTGAAAAGCCGACAACCTCGGCTTCCATCTGACCTGACATGGTTTCCACTAAGCATAAACTGCCAATTGGTGCGCGACAGCCGGTCGCTTCCAACGTTAACCCAACCACACGCACCAGTTTGCCAGAGGCGACAGGGCGCGTCGTAAGGCCTTCAACTTTGTAGCTTTTTAAGCGGTCAGCGAGTGCTTGCATGGATTACTCACCCTCTTGATGACGGTTTGCGCCACAAAAGCTGTGCAATACGCTTTTGACGCGTTCTTCCATGCGATAATTAATGCTTGATTCACCGGCTTCAATCTGGACGTCACCTCGATTGAGCGATGGTTCAGCAACTAACGTCCAGTTGCGACAATTAAGGTCTTCTTCACCATAAGCTGAACGAATAATCGCGACATCTTCTGGATTCAGGTGCAAGGTAATAGGGTGGCCTGATATTGGTAGCGCTTCGACCGACTGCTTCACCGTATCTAAAATAATTTGAGGGTTGGTTTGTACTTCAACGTGCACCACTTCTTTGACTAAGCAGAGCACCATATCCACCAGCTGCTTTTCAACCTGAGCATTCATCAACTCCAAAGGTTGAGCAAACTGATTGGCCAAGTTCATAAAGGTTTCAACTTGCTGCTGAATGTATTCTTGCCCTGCAGTCACCCCTTCAGCTTTTCCGAGCTCAAGACCTTCAGCATGGCCGGCTTGCAACCCTTCTTCTTTACCTTTGTCGTAACCTTGCTTAAAGCCAGCTTCCTGACCTTGATGTAAGCCTTCTTGATAAGCACCTTGCTTAATCAGTTCAATTTGTTCTTCGGTTAGCGCAAGTGGCTGCTCTTCTTCAGGCTCATCAAAATTCGGCACCCATCCCGGGTCATAGTTGAACGCGGTTTGTTTTGCTTGTTTGGCTTTAGGCTCGCCATAATCAGGCAGCCCCCAACGTTGAGGTTCGATCATCGAATCATCTTCATCAGGACGGATAAATCCACGTTTTCTATCGCCAGCCATGGGTTACCTATTGTGTGTTCGATTAAGAAGTGAGGGTGCTCCGCAATAGGATAATTGCGAAGCAATAGAAATTATAAGAATTCGTCAGCACCGCCAGACAACATGAGCTCACCAGCATCCGCCATTCGACGGGCAATTGCTAAGATTTCTTTCTGAGCGGCTTCTACATCTGCCACTCGTACTGGCGGCATCGCTTCTATGTCATCACGCATCATATCAGCAGCACGTTTAGACATGTTCTTGAAGACTTTCTCACGTAACGAGTCATCTGCACCTTTGAGTGCTTTTTGCAACACGTCTTGTGGTACGTCACGCAGCAACTTCTGAATACCTTGGTCGTCCACCTCGACTAAGTTTTCGAAGACAAACATTAGGTCTTGGATTTGCGTCGCCATGTCTTCGTCCTGATCGCGAATTTGTTCCATTAACAAACCTTCGACGTTGTTGTCTAGGTAGTTCATGATCTCCGCTGCTGCTTTCAGGCCGCCAATTTTGGCTGCTTGTGCACCCGCTTGACCCGCGAACTGTTTCTCCATGATTTCGTTCAGCTCTGCCAATGCTGATGGCTGAACTTCTTCAAGGTTGGCAATACGCATCATCAGATCCAAACGCACGCGCTCAGGGAACTGAGACAAAATCTCTGCAGATTGGTCTGCTTCTAAATAAGACAATACGATAGTTTGAATCTGTGGGTGTTCATTGACAATAATGCTCGCCACTTGGCGTGGGTCCATCCATTTCAAAGAATCCAAACCTTTTGAGCCCGTACCAAGTAGGATCTGGTCAACTAAGTTGTTGGCTTTGTCTTCACCAAGAGCGGCAACCAATGCATTACGCATAAAGTCTTCGCTGCCCATACCAATGTTGGTGTATTTCTGGATATCCTCCAAAAACGCACGATGAACAGCAGATACCTTGTCTTGGCTGAGATCCTTCGCGCGAGCCATCGCACTACCAACACGCTGAACCTGTTTTGGTTCTAGGTGACGGATAATGCCAGCTGCATCTTGTTCATTAAGGCTCAGTAGCAAAATTGCCGCTTTTTCTTCGCCAGTAATGGTTGAAACATCCAGCTCTACTGGCATTCCCGCGGCGTTGTCATCTTGAGGTACGATATCGTTAGCCATTGTCATTCATCCAGTTTTTCACTACTTGAGCAGCCAGTTCAGGTTCATTCGCAACCAGAGCGCGAACCGCTTTCAATACATCTTCATCTTTATGAAGGTTTGGCAAATCAATACTTGAGCCAAACTCGAACAGTTCGCTGCTTTCGATGTCACTGCCAATCAAGCTAGTTTCACCATCCGCACCAATCGGCAAGCCGTCTGGTCCGTACATTTCGTCTTCATCATCGCTGGTAGGGTTAAGCAATTTCTTCATTGCTGGGCGAACCAGAACCAACACAACCACAATAATCACTAATGCACTTGCGAACCAACGAACCCAATCACTGAAGTTAGGGTGCTCCCAAATTGGTGGTTCTTCTAGCTGCTCAGCCTCTGGCTCAGCAAACTTTACACTCAATACATTCAGTAAATCGCCACGACCTTGATCAAAGCCGACGGTACCAATTAATACTTGGCGAATGGCATTGATTTCAGATTCGGACATTGGGGTATAAGTCACTTCACCCGTATCAGGGTTAACTTGACGACGGTCTTTAATCGCAACAGAAACGGTCTGACGAGCCACCGTTCCGGTCTGCTTTCGCTCGTGGCTGATGGTGGTATCTAGCTCGAAGTTACGCGTGGACTCTTTACGAACTGAACCCTGCCCCATGACAGAACCATCTTTCATTTGAGCCACATCTTGCGGAATTGAGGCATCCGCTGGAGGCTGATTACTCAACGCACCCGGAATACCCGCTACCATGTTACCGTTATTGTAATCTTCGAGTGCGTACTCACTGCGGGTCGCAGGGGTGTTCGGATCAAAGCGTTTGCGAGTTTGTTCAACCGCACTGAAATCCATTTGGATATCAACCTGCGCCGTATAGTTGCCATAACCTAAAATGGGTAATAGTACGGAATCAATTTTTTCGCGCAGCGCTTGCTCTTGGCTGCGTTCTAATTCTTGTTCTTTGCGTCGCGCCGCAGAAGCGGGATCTTGGGAGCCTGAGCTGAGTAAGCGGCCATGCTGATCTGTGACGGTAATTCGAGAAGTTTTCATTCCCGGCACGGCACTCGCTACCATGTCGACAATAGAATCCACTTCTTGCTGCTTAAGGTTCGTGCCTGTCGACAATGTCAAAAATACCGACGCAGACGCTTCCTGGTTATGACGCACAAACACGCTGTGCTTTGGCAGTGCCAATAACACTCGTGCTTTGCGAACTTGCTTCATTTCTTCAATTGCTTGAGCTAATTGGCGCTCTCGACTGAGTTTGAGACGCTCTTGCTCGAGACGTTGTGAAACACCAAAACCCATGTCTTGCAGCAAAATATCATCGCCTGCTTCTGTAGCTTGGTTAACGCCGGAACGAACCATGCCAAGTTTGATCGAGTTGTACTCACTCGATTCAACAGAAACAGTATTGCCATCAAGCTTATAATTGATTTTCTGCTGGTCCAGATAATCCAGAACGGGGATCAATTCTTCGGTCTCATACGCACCAAGTGGGCGCATCTCCGGTTCTTTGACCCAAAAGAACAGCATCACGATCAATGCAACACAGATGGAGATCGACAGCACAAGCACAACCTGACGAAGTAAATCGAGGTCGCCCACTGCCATATCGAATTTTGACGCACTGCGCTCCTCTAGATCTGGATTTTGACTCTCCACATCCACATCGGAACTTGCTACCAGTGCACCATCTGAGCCGCCTTCAGTGACGGTTAAATCTGTAGACTTGTCTGCCACACTTATTACCTAAATTACACTGGCATGTTCATGAGATCTTTATATGCCTCAACGAGTTTATTGCGAATTTGAACCGTCGCATCAAAAGCGACACTAGACTTGTTACGAGCGATCATAACGTCAGAAAGGGATACATCGGCATCACCACGATCAAAACGGGTTTGTAAATCACCAGATGCTTTTTGAAGTGTGTTCACGTTATTGATGGCTTTAGTTAGGAGATCGTTAAAATCCGCTCCAACTTTCGCCCCACTTGCAGTAGGAGCCGTATTGGTTGCTTCTACCATCATGGCGCGCATTTCTGCCTGAATACCATCAATTTTCATTAGCACCTCTAAGCCAAAAGATTGACTATTAACAAAACTGATTATTGACACAGCAATTAACGTGCCATAAGACATTAGCAATCAATTTACTTACACTTTTCGTCTTATGGCCGTTGTCTGTGTTAATTCGGGATATCTATACCAGCATCACGCATTTTGGCAAGCTTATAGCGCAAGGTTCGAGGGCTTATACCCAGTTTCTCCGCCATTTCTTTGCGTCGACCATTACACTCAACCAAAGTCTCTAAAATAATGGCGTATTCTTGATCGCGCAGCTCGCTGCCTAAGCCTTCTCCACCAGTTACTGGGCGGCTGACACTCTCAGCTTGAGCAACTGGCTTAACATTGGGCACGACCATATCTGCATTTTGCACCACGTGTTGTAAGCTATTGGCATCTTGCCAATCTACGCCCTCAAGCAAAATGTGCTCAGCATCGATGTCGCCATTTTCACTTAATATCAGCGCTCGTTGAACCACGTTATCCAATTCACGAACATTACCCGGCCAAGGGTATTGCAATAGTTTTTCTAACGCAACGGTCGAGAATTGAGGCACTGGCATGCCCATTTTACTGCAATGACGCTCAGCAAGATGCTTGGCAAGCGGTGCAATATCGCCTTTACGTTCTTTAAGTGCAGGCCACGCAATTGGGAATACATTCAGGCGGTAATATAAGTCCTCTCTGAAGTTTCCTTCTGACACGTATTGCTTAAGATCACGGTTACTAGTCGCTAACACACGAACATCTAACTTGATGCTTTTGCGACTGCCTAGGCGCTCTACTTCTCGCTCTTGCAAAACACGCAATAACTTCGCTTGCAGGTTCAAGTCCATTTCGCTGATTTCATCAAGCAAGATTGTGCCACCTTGTGCTTGTTCGAACTTTCCTGGGCATGCCTGAACAGCACCAGTAAATGCGCCCTTTTCATAGCCAAACAGTGTTGCTTCGAGCATATTGTCAGGAATCGCGGCACAGTTAATTGCGACAAAAGGACCATTTTTACGATTTGACGCGTTGTGAATATAACGCGACATCACTTCTTTACCTGAGCCACTCGGACCTAGCACCATAACATTCGCATCTGTACGCGCCACTTTATCGGCCAACGCGAGTAAGCGCAGACTTTTCTCATCAGCAACGATAGCATCACCGTTGTCATCACTTTTTATCGGTGCATAACGACTGACCATATTTAGCAACACTTCTGGTGCAAATGGTTTCGCCATGTAGTCAATCGCGCCATCTTTCATTGCAGACACGGCATCTTCAATGTTGGCGTACGCCGTCATTAGCAATACTGGTAAGTTAGGCCAATTCTGCTTGATGCTTTTGAGCAGAGCTAAGCCACCCATACCCGCCATTTGCACATCAGAAACGACGATATCAACCGTATTCGATTTCAGCTTTAACAGTGCATCTTCAGCACAGTCCGCTTCCAACCACTCATACCCTGCCAGAGCCAGAGTATCGACTAGGGCTTCACGAAGACCTTCATCGTCTTCTACGATCAGCACTTTGCTTTGCGCCATTATGATTCTCCAGAAATTGTTATTACCAAAAGCCGCTTATTGCGCTTCTGTTTGCACTCGCTCTAGCGGAATGCACATGGTGAAGCAGGCTCCATCACCCTGCTCTGAAATAAGTTCCAATCGACCGTCATGGGCACGGCAAACCATTTGAACAACTGCCAACCCTAATCCAGTTCCTTGAGAACGTGTGGTAAAAAATGGCTCCATAATTTTGGCTTGCAGTTCTTCGGGCACTCCCGGTCCGCTGTCTTGCACAGAAATGCGTAACTCACCATTTACCGGGCGGAAAAAAATATCGACTTGCGATTCTTTACCAGACATTTGAATCGCATTCATGACCAGATTACTCAATGCGGATGCAATGGCGTTCGCATTGCCTAGTAGTTCAGTTTGTTCTTCTTCCACTTCTAGGCAGTAATCAATACTGTTGTTTTTTAGCGCGGTTTCGACCATCGGCTGATATTCCGCTACCAACTGGGCAATCGTAAATGGCTTAATGACTTTATTATCACCACCTTTAGCAAAAAGCAGCATATCATTAACCTGCTTTTCCAAATCGTGCAGTCGATCCATTAATTTGGTTTGGAAGCGATCTTTTGTCGCTGGAGGAAGATTTGGCGCTCCCAAATTGGATGCATATAACATAGCGCTCGACAGCGGCGTTCTTACTTGATGAGCAAGCGATGCAACCATACGTCCTAACGACGATAAGCGCTGTAAATCACTGACACGAGCTTGAAGTAAACGGGTTTCGGTTAAATCGGTAATCAGGATCAATTGACCTGTTGTGGACGCCGAGATGGCGAGTCGAACTTTACGGCCATTACGTAATGAAACTTCATGGCCATCATCTTCACGTGGGTCAAACACCGCCTGGATAACGTTGAACCATTTTTCGTTAACCAGTGGAATCTCAAGAATTCGGTGCGCTTCTGGATTTGCTTCACGGACTACTCCGTACGTATCGAGCAAAATCACTCCAGCAGGCATCACATCGAGCACCTGTTTGTAGCGCTCAACCTGATTCTCTACGGAATCTAAATGGGATTGATTGGTGTTGTTATCCATTACTGCCTGTCGAAATATCGCCGCTAAAACTAAAATAGCTTGGCAAGCAATTAGCGTACCAAGCTATTCTTTATATTTATCAGGATGTTAAGCTATCGACAATAAGTTGACACTCAGAGATAACGGTTTTGGATGCCAGAAAAACGATGTTAACTAGCACAAGTGATAATTCAGATATCGTCTTAAAACTTCACTTTACCTAGCGCTGTAAGTTGTACTTACGCATTTTTTCCACCAGCGTAGTACGTCGCATACCCAGCATGTCGGCCGCTCTTGCTACAACGCCACCCTGCGCTTCTAATGCTTGGCTGATCATATTAACTTCTAAATCAGCCAGCAGCTCTTTCAAATTAACCCCTTCCGGTGGCAGCGCTTGCGGGGCGTTCATGCTGTGATCAAGGTCGTCTTGATCTTCAAAGCTAAAATCTTCAGAGAAGATGTCTTGGAACACATCACGCTCTTGTTCTTCAACCGAAATAAACGGATTACTTTCTGGTTGGAACTCCGGGATATCACTGTAGCGATATTTGGTTGGTAAGTGGTTTACATCGACTAAGCTATTTGGGTACAGAATGATCATTCGCTCAACAAGGTTCGCTAACTCACGCACGTTACCCGGCCAGTTGTGCTCCATCAATGAATTGATCGCACGAGGGGTAAAACAGATAGGTTGTCCGCCTTCCGCCTCTAAACGTGTCATCAGTTCTTGCAGCAGCAATGGTATATCTTGTTTGCGCTCTTTCAGCGCTGGCATCTCAATCGGAAACACGTTCAGACGATAGAACAAGTCTTCTCGGAACGTGCCTTCTTCAATCATATTTTCTAGATTACGGTGTGTCGCCGCCACAACTCGAACATTTACCTTGATGGTACTATTGCCACCTACACGTTCAAAGCAGCGTTCTTGCAATACACGAAGCAACTTTACTTGCATCGACATTGGCATATCGCCAATCTCATCAAGAAAGATAGTGCCACCGTCTGCGAGCTCAAATCGACCTTTACGGGCAGTTAACGCACCAGTAAACGCGCCTTTTTCGTGACCAAATAATTCGCTTTCTAGGAGCTCAGGCGGTATTGCACCACAGTTAATAGGTACAAATGCGCCATCGCGGTATGAAGAGTGATAGTGGATGTTACGCGCAACAACTTCTTTACCCGTACCGGACTCACCTAAGATCAACACGTTTGCTTCCGTGTTTGATACTTGCTCAATCAGGTGTCGAACTTCTTGAATACCTCTACTTTGACCAACTAAGCTGCGAAAAAGCGTGTTTTTGCGTGC
This sequence comes from Vibrio sp. 779(2023), assembly GCF_033344285.1. NCBI lineage: Bacteria > Pseudomonadati > Pseudomonadota > Gammaproteobacteria > Vibrionales > Vibrionaceae > Vibrio > Vibrio sp. 779(2023). The sequence goes on along the minus strand of NZ_JAWPOM010000010.1, from coordinate 5,890 downwards.
ACTAGCAACAACATTCACTCCTTTTCGCCCCAGAAAATCTTTGCAGTGGCGTAACGCTTCACTAAGCTGTGGGTAATTAAGCGGCAGCTCTAGTTCACCAACAAAATTTGGAAGATCATCAACAGGCAAAGGAAAACGGCCCATGACTAGAAGAGGGATGTGGTAAGCGCTGTTTAAATGAGAGATAACCGTACTCGCCGCTTGACCTGCTGGAATATTACCAACAATACAGCACGACCATACGCTAGACCAATCAACATCGCTGAGCTGATCAGAACTGACCGCTTCGCAATTTTCTCCAACAAATTCCAATATATTGCTTAAATTTAAACGACTTGATGCGTCATCATCAATTACAAGCAGCTTTGCCAAACCATGCATAAGTAAGAATGATTGCCTTTATTTTAGGTGCGTTGCGGCCAAACCTTGATTTGCGCAATTGGGTGCTAAAGAAGGCAGAACCACCACACTCAATTTACGATAGACAAAATAGGAAAATCAGCAACAAAAAAGCCATTAGGGCTACTAATGGCTTCTATTTTATTTGAATATAAAAATAAGGCAACCAAGCAATGGAGAGGTGTGAGCTTGATAGAAACTTTGCTACACAACTCGTTGCGCAATTGACAAATATATTCGTCTAGTATCTTAACGCATTGTTTTGACTATTAAATACCAACTTCAGCAGCGGTAAGATTATGAAACTCTGTTGGGATTTGGTCCCAAGCGGACTTGATCTCACGGATAATGTCGATAACGTCGTCGATCAGCTGAGGCTCATTTTGATGGTTAGCAGCAGAAATTTGCGTGATCATAAACTCATACAGTGAATCTAAGTTTGAAGCAATATCACCACCGTCATCCATAGATAGACAGCTGCGTAGCGCGATAATGATGTCTAACGCTTTACCTAAGCGCTCACCTTTTGCTGGAATATTGCCTGCTTGCATGGCTGCTTTACCTTGAATAAGGCGCTCAATCGCACCAGCCATAAGCATTTGAATGACTTTGTGCGGAGAAGCCGCGCTAAGCTGGCTGTCGACTGATACCTTTTTGTATGCTTGCAAAGAACCGCGCATAGTAATCCTCTTTTAAATAAATTTTTTGTACTGCTGAAGTGAACGCTGGCCATAACGAAACTTATGGAGCTCTTTTCCGACCTTTGACGTTTCCGATTGCATCAGCTCGACAATTCTTTTGGTACGAGTTAGCAATGCTTGCCACTCTGCATCCTGCTTAACCAAAGGATTTTGATGAATAATTGGTAACAGGTTTTGCAATAACCGTTCCCTGATATCGACCAAGCGAAGAATTTCTTCAGCATTAAAATCAATTTTTTCTAATTCTTGCGTAATTAGTTGATCTATATCACTAATTTCCATGAGTTCTTTTTGCATTTATTAACCCAACGCACTCATCAAAGCGCCTAACTGGCCCTGCATTTTACCGGTCGCATCTTGCATAGCGGTAAACTTCGCATGAGTACGCTTCTCTAGGCTTTCCATGCGGCGATCTAATGCCGCTTGATCGTCACTCAAACGGTAGTTTTGTTCTGTGAGACTTTTTTCTCGAGTACGAATACTGCCTGTAATACCTGTGATACCGTGAATCGCATCTTCTACTCGTTTAGCAAAACCTGTGTTGCCACCGAAGAACTTTTCTAACTCGTTGAAGTTATTGTTCAACTGGCGATCTAGCATGTCATAGTTGATTTCTAGGGTGCCTTGACGTGTCGTCGTAATGCCAAATTCTGTTAAGGACTTTAGGTTTTCAGGCGCCTTATCGATTCGAGTAGAAAAGACCGATTTTAATCGTGAATCTGCACTGCGTACGGTGCTGTCACCTGACAACGGCCCTTTTTGACCAGTTACCGGATCCACACTCGCCAACGCTTGGGAGGTTTGATAAAACGAGTTATACGCTGCCACAAAGTTTTCGATATCGTTGCGTACACTTTGACGGTCGTACTCGACACCAATTTCAGCAGGCGGTTTATTCGGTTCTGATTTGCCTTTTAGTGTTAAATCAACACCTTCGATCGCATCTTCAATCACATTGTTGTGGCTAGATAGCTTTGCCACGCCATCAAGCAGAACTTCTGAATCTTGCCCTGCTTGTACTTCTGTCATTCCAAGGTATTCTTCAAAAGCAGATTGTGCCTTTGCGATTTTCGCTTCTGCTTCATCAATTTTTTCCAGACGCTCACGTTCTTGAGGATCAAGTTTAGCGCGATGAATTTGCTTAGCTTGCGCTTCGGAAAGTTCACCACGTGCCACTTTTTCGTCTAACGCTTGCTTTTCACTCGCAATTTTTTGCTCGATTTCCGCTTTTTCTTGCTCAAGAAGCTGCTTAGCCTCTTTCGTCGTAACGTAAGAATCAGTTAGGGTGCCCGATGCGGCATTATTCCAGCCTGGTACATCTGGTGCCTTCTCTATTGCCTTTTCGTCGAGTTCGAGCTCTGGTTCTTCATAAGAGTCCAACAAAGTACCTGACGCAGTTTCTGTCCACCCTGGAATTCTGTCTTCAGGGCGTAAACTCGCGCGTCGGTTGGCTTCATCAATGGCTTCTTGACCAGCTTTGGCTGCTTCTGCACCCGCCGCAGAGATTGGCGCTTGCGATGCATCATCTTGTACATCGTCTGCCGCTTTTTGCTCTTCTGGAGGTAGAGGATTGCCGTTTGCATCCAGCTCTTCTGCTGGTTGTTCCGGAAATTTAAGAGGACCTAAGACATCTTCCGCCGCTGAACGAGCTTCTTCAAGCGCGTTGACGCGGTCTTCAAGTGTTTGGTATTCGAAATATTTAAGAGGGTTGCCTTTTTCTGCCTCCACACTGACTCTGATTTGATGATCCTTACCAGAGAGGTTAGAAGCAAGGATAAGGCGTGGACCTTCGGCGTCGTTAATAAGAGATGCACGAACGCCAGGGTTATCTTTAGCGCCATTGATGCCACGTACGACATCGATGAGCTTAGATCGGGAACGAACATCGATGTTAAAACGCTCATCACCAAGCGAAATCTGCAGCTTACCAGGGCCAAATTTTGCGTCTTCTGGCAATACGTCAGAAGCGACTTTATGGCTCTGAGCAAGCTGCAACACATCGATAGCATATTTGCCAGCGATAGCATCTGTGGTTGCCGTGGCAGATACGATATTGTCATTGGTCGTTTCGACGGTGCGAACGGCAAATGCTTTCTCCTGACGAAAGTTCGCCATGAGATTTTTCATCGTATCCAATGATTCTCTGAGTCGCCCGTAAGCACTGATACTGGCATTAATTGTCGTGCGTTCGTTGTCGATGCGTTGCTGCTTTGGTACGCGTTCGGCATCCACAATTTTGCTGACCATGGAATTAATATCCATGCCGCCAGACATCCCCAAAGGGCCTAAACTCATCAAATCACCTCTAAAAACGACTTACACTTTTTCAGTCAACAACCCGCTGTTGGCTGTGTGCTCAGCTAGGCGACGCAATACCACTAGCATTTCTTCATCAGGAATTTGACGAATCACGTCACCGGTATTGGCTTCATAAATCGTCACCACATCTCGTCCGGATTCTTCATCCACTCGAAATGCGACTCCTTTGTTTATGGACGTGACAAATTCATTCATTTGCGCGACCAATTTTTCACGTTCTTCTTTGTTCAGTTCTTGACGGCTTTCAGCCATCTCGAGCGCAGCTTGAACAGAGAAGTCGTATTCGGTGTTTTTCGCTTTTTGCGGCGAAATCTCACCATTTGAATTTGCTGGGCTAGACGTGCCTATATCATTGCCATTTTTATTTGCAAACTTTGTGCCATTTGGCGTGCCGTAAGGCTGGATGTTCGATGCGTAGGAGGATATATCCATTACAATCTCCCTTCCACCTTATGGGCTAACGATAGAACCTATCGCTTTGGTGCCCCAGCACTAAGGTGTTGACCTCAGGCTGGGTTTACCACTTAGCCCAACAAGCTTAGCGCTGCAGATGGAGACTGCTTCGCTTGAGCCAGGATTGAAGTACTTGCTTGCTGAAGAATTTGCGACTTAGTCATCGCAGTGGTTTCCTTCGCGTAATCAGTATCTTTAATACGGCTTTTAGACGCGTTAACGTTCTCGTTAATGTTGTCTAGGTTGCTGATTGCGTGGTTGAAGCGGTTTTGGAAAGCACCGAGTGAAGCTCGTTGGCTGTCTACGGACTTAAGAGCGCCGTCGATAACCGCTACTGCTTCTTGAGAGCCAGCTACTGTGGTTACGTCGATGTCTTTCACTGTTACGTCTTTCGGACCACCAAAGCCGATCTCGTCTGCTAGGTTGCCAGAAAACTCAACATCACCTTCAACTTTTTGAGAAGAAGCAAATACTTGTAGTTTGCCATCTTCGCCAACAGAGGCTTTTACATCATCGTTTTGACCGTTGATGTATGTCGCTAGCTGTTCAATATCATCGCCTTGCTTAGCGCTGATTGATAGCTCTTTCTCTTCACCCTGCTTGTTGGTGTAGCTCATTTTGAACTCTGTTTTCTCACCAACAGTCCAAGATGCGTCTTTACCCTCTTCTGCTGCGTAGCTCTTACCACCCATTGCTGAAGTGTCTGAGCGTAGGTTACCCATAGAAAGCATCACTGCTTCACCTGAGTCCGCACCGATTTGGAAAGATTGAGTACCGTAAGTACCGTTTAGAAGCTTGTTACCACCGAAAGAGGTAGTTTCAGCAATACGGTTTAGCTCGTCGTTTAGCGCTGTTACTTCTTCTTGGATCGCTACACGCTCTGCTTTTGAGTTAGAGCCGTTCGCCGATTGAAGCGAAAGATCACGCATACGTTGTAGGATGTTGGTAGATTCATTCATTGCACCTTCAGCAACCTGTGCAATAGAAATACCGTCGTTTGCGTTTTTCACTGCCATGTCTAGGCCACGGCTTTGTGCATTCAAACGGTTTGAAATCTGTAGACCTGCAGCATCGTCTTTCGCGCTATTGATTTTATAACCCGAAGACAAACGCTCCATTGATTTTTGTTGACCGTCAGCTGCCTGGTTTAGGTAACGCTGTGCAGTCATCGCAGAAACGTTAGTATTAACGTTAATCGCCATAATTGATCTCCTTAAGGCTTTAGTGAATGTACCGTCGTGTCTCTCACCTCACTTAGGTACATCTCATTTCTCTCAGTCCCTTTAACGGCGACCGATGAATATCCTTTAGAAGAAATTTTCAATTTTTTGCGATTATTTTCTTTGGCTTACTGAAATGTGATGAAGCTCTAATGTCGTGATTCGCAGAAATCCTGGGGCCCCAAAAGACAGAAAAAAACCCAGCCGAAGCTGGGTTTACTCGCTCATCTCTCACCACGAGCCAATGAGGTTCTCGTCTTAGGTTTGAAATTAACCTAGCAGACTTAGCGCTGAGTTTGGCGCTTGTTTCGCTTGCGCAAGGATTGAGCTTGACGCTTGCGATAGAATTTGTGACTTGGTCATTGCCGTCGTTTCTTTCGCGAAGTCAGTATCTTTGATACGGCTCTTCGACGCATTCACGTTCTCGTTAATGTTGTCCAAGTTGCTGATTGCGTGGTTGAAACGGTTCTGGAATGCACCTAGCTCTGCGCGGTGGCTGTCTACGTATTTCAGTGCTGCATCGATGATAGCAACAGATTCTTGTGCGCCACCAACTGAGGTTACGTCGATAGTATCTACCGTTACTTTTTTACCTTCGCCCAAACCTAGTTCACCAGATAGACCGCCTGAAAACTCGACCTCGCCCTCAACTTTGTTGTTGCCAGCGAAGATTTGCAGTTTACCGTCTTGGTCTACAGAGGCTTTCACTAGGTCAGTTTGGCCGTTAATGTAAGTCGCAAGCTCTTCGATATCGTCACCCGCTTTTGCGCTGATGTTGATTTCTTGCTCTTGGCCGTA
>NZ_JAWPOM010000107.1:0-1365 GCF_033344285.1 Vibrio sp. 779(2023) | reverse complement strand
AAGGCATTACGCATAAAGTCTTCGCTGCCCATACCAATGTTGGTGTATTTCTGGATATCTTCCAAAAACGTACGGTGCACCGCCGATACTTTCTCTTGGCTTAAATCTTTTGCACGCGCCATTGCACTACCAACGCGCTGTACTTGTTTCGGTTCTAAATGACGGATGATGCCAGCCGCATCTTGCTCATTCAGACTTAATAACAAAATGGCCGCTTTCTCTTCACCAGTAATGGTGGAGGCATCAAACTCAACTGGCATGCCTGCGCCGTTTTCATCTTGAGGTACGATATCGTTAGCCATTTTCGTTCATCCAGTTTTTCACAACTTGAGCCGCTAGCTCTGGTTCGTTCGCTACAAGTGCACGAACCGCTTTCAGTACGTCTTCATCTTTATGAAGGTTAGGCAGATCGATACTTGAACCAAATTCAAACAGCTCACTGCTTTCAATGTCGCTACCAATTAGGCTGGTTTCGCCATCGGCACCAATTGGCAAACCGTCTGGGCCGTACATTTCATCGTCGTCATCACCAGCTGGGTTAAGCAGTTTCTTCATTGCAGGGCGAACCAGTACAAGCACAACCACGATGATAACTAAAGCGCTGGCGAACCAACGAACCCAATCGTTGAAGTTCGGGTGTTCCCAAATCGGTTGGTCAACAAGCTGCTCGGTTTCTGGCTCGGCAAACTTGACGCTCAATACGTTAAGTAAATCACCACGAGATTGATCAAAGCCGACGGTGCCAATCAACACCTGACGAATCGCGTTGATTTCACCTTCCGACATTGGTGTGTAAGTCACTTCACCTGTATCTGGATTAACTTGGCGACGGTCTTTGATGGCAACTGAAACAGTTTGGCGCGCCACTGTGCCCGTTTGCTTACGCTCATGGCTAATCGTGGTGTCTAGCTCGAAGTTGCGGGTCGATTCTTTACGTACAGAGCCTTGCCCCATTACCGAGCCGTCTTTCATTTGCGCGACGTCTTGCGGAATAGAAGCATCCGCCGGAGGCTGATTACTAAGCGCACCCGGAATGCCTGCTACCATGTTGCCGTTGTTGTAATCTTCTAGCGCGTACTCGCTGCGGGTCGATGGCGTATTTGGGTCGAAACGTTTACGAGTTTGCTCAACCGCACTGAAATCCATTTGGATATCCACTTGCGCGGTGTAGTTACCAAAACCAAGAATAGGCAACAGAACAGAGTCGATTTTTTCACGCAATGCTTGTTCTTGGCTGCGTTCTAACTCTTGCTCTTTACGACGCGCGGCAGATGCCGGATCTTGCGAACCAGAGCTCAACAAACGTCCATGCTGATCAGTGACGGTAATGCGCGATGTCTTCATGCCTGGAACGGCACTCGCGAC
>NZ_JAWPOM010000106.1:0-1368 GCF_033344285.1 Vibrio sp. 779(2023) | reverse complement strand
TACTAAGCCAAGCTGAACGTTGGATGGAACTGGCAGCTCAAGGCAGCGAAGAAAGCCAAGCTTTTGCGGCGAGCTTCACCCAAGATATTAGGAATCTTGGATGAGAGTCGACCCTAGCTTTGTCGGACAAACGCCCGCTCATTCAACCGATGTTCGTCACTATGAACGCGACGATGCGAAGCGAATGAGCGAGCTTATGACGCGAGAAACTACGGCCGAAGTTTCTCGTCCAGCTCCCAAAGACACGCTGACAAAAGTAGAAGAGAAACTCAACGCAATTAAAGATTGGTATGCGTCGATCAAGGAAGCAGAGACTGTCTCTAAACAAAGCGTGCTTTCTTCGTTAAAGGACGTTTTTTCTGATCCTCAAACACAAAAAGAAGCGCTGTGGTACGCCTTTCATCAGGCGAAAAGCGCCAAAGGAACGGATGATGCCGTTCCGGAATTATTGAGCGTTCTGAAACAAGAGTTGCTCGGAGATTTTGCTGGCCAGTTAATGGCTGAGCCGCCAACAGACAGAGCAGCATTAAAAGCGATGCTTGCGCAAAGCTTCCCACTTGGCGCTCAGAAAGAACAAGCGCTTTGGCATTGTTGGGCAGAGCTAAAGTCTTTGCCAGAGATGACATCAACAGTCGATTTAGTACGTGAAGAGCTGAGTTTTGTTATCCAAAAAAACGCGATGGTGAAGAACATCATGACTCACAGCCATAAGTTAGATTTGTCGTAGGAGTACACATGATCAATACACAGTACACCGAGGTGATGCAAACCAACCTTGAGAAGTTGCAAGATGCTCAAGTCGAAGACGGGCTGAGTGAGCGTTTTGAACAAGCCATGTCTATTCCGGAGGGGAACAACGGTTTAGAAGGCGGTTTGCTAGAAAACATCAGCGAACTAAAAAACACCATCGACAATGCAAAAAGCAGCCTGCAAGACAGCATGAAAATGGTCGGTGACGATCCAGCGCAACTGTTGCAAATGCAGTGGGCGTTAACGCGAATCACGTTTCAAGAAGAGTTGATCGCGAAAACCGTGGGTAAAACCACACAGAATGTCGAAACGCTTTTGAAGGCGCAGTAATGATGAAGAATAAAATGCGCGCGCTTTGCCTTGTATTGGCGCTGTTTTTGGTGGGTTGCCAAACCGAGCTTTACACCAATGTGAGCCAAAAAGAAGGCAACGAAATGCTGTCGATCTTGTTATCGGAAGGCGTGGTGGCGACCAAAGAACCGGACAAAGACAACAAAGTAAAATTGATGGTCGATAGCTCGCAAATCGCGTTCGCCGTTGATGCATTAAAACGCAAAGGCTACCCACGAGAGCAGTTCTCGACGTTAAAAGAAGTGTTTCCAAAAGACGATTTAATCT
>NZ_JAWPOM010000105.1:0-1392 GCF_033344285.1 Vibrio sp. 779(2023) | reverse complement strand
TGCCCCCTGACAACGAAGAACGGCTCCCGATTGGGAGCCGTTCTTACGTCTAAATCTGGGTTCGCACTAAACCATTTAAGTTAAATGAAAGCTTGATAGAGGTGATATATTGTAATTCCCACCATTACTACATTACTAATAGCAAGAATCAGTAAGTAATTGTTATATGAACTAATAATTTCGTTTATGTCATCAGTATCAATTTCACTACTAGTTCCGAAACGCATCATACCCTTACCTTTACAATAACGTCTCAGAGCAAGTCCTGAGAAAAAAAATGTTAATCCCCAGAAGCTTAAAAGATAGATAAATTCCGCAGAAAAAAAGAATAAACATATCCCTAAGCAAGATGCATTAATACCATCGGACACATTCACATACTTTTGCGTCTTAACCTTATCAATCACTACTTAAAACGCTCCCTGAAAAATAACTTACAACATTTTCTGAGGTATCTTTCACTCTCTTAGACACGCTAAGTAAATGTAGGCGATAGTAAGCCCCTCTACCCATTAAATAAGCCCAAAGAGGATCAAGGTTTTTATCTTTAAGTCCAGCGTAGGCTATATCTCCAAACACAACATATTCTAAAGGTTTGAGATATGGGTTAGCGATAAGAGCAACACCGATCACCTGCATCACATCCGAACGTTTATCTTGTGTTGCAGCCTCAATGTAATCCTGAAAAGCATCATCTTCCATGTCGATATTGGCATTTCTCATTAAGCATTCAGGCGTAGCGCAACTCGCTTTAAAACGCACATTAAACGATTCATCATTCACTACTAGATTGCGTCGATAACTGCCATCTTGAGAGAAATTATCAGCCTTTTCTGTCTGGCGTGATAACCGATTCTCTTCGACTTTTCTAAGCGCACCACCTCCCTCAATGAAACCATTTTTGACCTGATGAATAAGATCATATCCAGTCTCATAGGAAATATTGCCCCCGTTGTACCCTTTCAAGATAACATCGAACGCTTCGCTAAATTCTTTTACCGCTTGGCTGTGAACCGAAGTTTCCAGATCCAATGCGGGAAGAAAAATTAATAATTCTTCAATCGCCTTTTGAGCTTCGACCTCTAGCTGTCTCCTTTTTCGATTTCGTTCCCAACGGGCGTAATCTTCTTGGGTATACGTCAATTCAGCTTGACGCTCTCGACGTTGGCGGGCTGCTCGCTCTCTAACTGTTTCTTCTCGAGCTTGTGGTTTTCTTAATGATTCTTCTTCATGGAGTGGCTTATAGCCTCCGCCAGAAGAGCTCAAAGGTTTTTTCTTTCGATCTAAAAAATTGTGTGGCATCCGTTCACCTAACCTCAATTAACGTGATGACATCATAACCACTCTTAAAGGTGCGTAATATTGGTCATATGTTAAATAGGCAACTTCACT
>NZ_JAWPOM010000104.1:0-1393 GCF_033344285.1 Vibrio sp. 779(2023) | reverse complement strand
CGGAGATGTAGTCGCCGTTGGGATTGGTCAAGCCAAAACCGATGATCGCCGGATGAATGTTGAGAAGTTTATCTAACATTGGGCGAGTTTGAATGGCCGCGGTACGAGTGAAGCTATTTTGCTCCACCAGTTGATGACCAACGACTTCTAGCAGCGATTCTTGCCCTTTTAAAAGTGACTCAACGGAGGAAGCAAACAGCTCCAATTGTAGGAGCTGTTTGTCTTTGTATTTGTCTAACGTTGCTTGGTAGTGGTAATAGCCGAATAGCGAAAATGTCACGATACTGACGGTGAGCAGCATCATGTAAAGAGTCCAAATGTTCTTCTTTAATCCGACCATATTGCTTTGATAACCCCTAGCTTAACGCGTAATTGGCAGTGAGCAGTCTGCACCCCATTCTGTCCATGAACCGTCATAAACAGATAAGTTGCGTAAGCCTAGTTGATGAGCTGCCAACAATAAAATACAGGCAGTCACACCTGAGCCACAGCTGAAAATGATTGAATTGTCATTATATAGCGACAGTTCGCTAAATGCTTGTTTCAATTCTGAGTGCGGTTTGATGTAACCGTTATCCAGCAGTTCTTGAAAAGGCAGGCACAACGAGTTTGGAATATGGCCACTGCGCAATCCTTCTCTTGGCTCAGGCACTTCACCAAAAAAGCGCGCTCGTGAGCGAGCATCAACAATATGCGCACTGCAATTGTTTGAGTACTCTAATACTGCATTTGCGTCCAAAAATGCATTTTTATTTAATTTTCCCGAAAAATTTCCTAATTGTTCAGGTTTTGCTAGCGAACCTACGACGGGCAATCCCGCTTCTATCCAAGCTGGAAGTCCACCATTAAGTACTTTGACGTTCTCGTGTCCCATCGCTTTGAGCATCCACCATGCGCGTGGTGAAGCAAGCGTACCTGAGTTGTCATAAACGATGATCAAGTCTTCGTTATTTAGCCCAAGCTTTTGTGCGCTTGCATTAAATCCTGCTTCGGTTGGCATCATGTGCGGCAAAGAGGTATCAGGCAGACAAAAGTCATTGTCGTAATCAAAACGGTAAGTGTTTGGGATCCATTTATCGGTGATTTTTTTGATTTCCGAAGGAATTTGAAAGCTAATGCTTGCGTCTAAAAGCTTTACATTTTGTTGGTCAAGTAGGGCATGGAGTTCTTTTGCACTGATCAATGCTTGCATTGCTAAATCCTTCTTGTCGTGGGAGTGACCACTATTCTAGTTACAGCTGACGAATGAAAGTGATGGTTCAAAAGTTGAGCTTGTCGCTTGCCTAAATGTGGCTGTCGAACCGATCGCACAATGAGTTGTTATCGGAACGGCGACGCGTTGTTGTTCGATATCAGGAGCGTCTATCGTCAGGTAACGTCGTTGCTCGTCTAA
>NZ_JAWPOM010000103.1:291-1395 GCF_033344285.1 Vibrio sp. 779(2023) | reverse complement strand
CCTTGTGCTGCATCGGTCGCTCGCCAAGTTGCGAAATCGCCCATTACTGCAACGTGCGTGACTTTAAACTCGACACTTTTATCTAGTGCTGGCAAGTATGCGTTAAATGTGGTGTCTTTAGTGAAGTGTTTAAGCAGATCCTCGCGCACGTTCAGTGTTGCCCACGCATCTTCAGTGTCGATGACGGTCACGACTGGGAAGCCCTGCGGTGCGAGCTCGCCGCTTTGTAAAAGTACTTGAGATACTTCACCGTCAAACCAACTGTAGATTTGAGTATCTTTCGCATAAGCTTCCACTTCAGCAACTGCGCCAGACGCCATACGAGCTTTCTCAGCCGCAGCTACTTTGGTTTCACTACGAGCCCCTTCTTTCGCCATCTCATACATTTGGAAAGCGGCACTTTCGGTGTATTTAGAAGCCTGCCATTGGGTTAGCGCTTCATCGCGTTTTTGCTCGGCAACCACGCCATCTTTATACAGGTTGTTCACGCGGTTATAGGTTTTTTCCATCAAATCTGCTGCGGCTTTCGCTTTTAGCCATTGGTCTTTCGCGGCTTGAATTTGTTGCTCACGTGCACCTTTCTCTGCTTCTTGCGCTAGTGCATCTGCCGCTTTTTCACCAGCTTTTGCTTGTTCCAGTTTCGCTTCGATTTCTGGGCTGTGAAGCGTAAAAATTAACTGGCCTTTTTCAACATCATCGCCTTTGCGAACCATCACTTCGTCGATGCGACCTGGGACTTTCGATGAAATGCTGTATTGCTGAGCTTCAATCAAACCTTGCAAGCGAACTGGTTCTGGCTGATAAGCTTGGTAAAACTGATAGCCAACCCAAGAAGCCACACCCAAGGCGCAAAGTGAAAGTAGAACGGGTTTTAAAGATTTTGCTGCCATGACTTATTTAACCTCTTTGGATATTTTCGCTGGGGCGTAAGCGGTATTTTGATATTGTTCGAAGCTGTTCATTTCACTGCTTAATGCTAATAGTTTGGTTAGTGAAATCAGATAGCGGAAGCGCGCCGCCGAACGTTGAGTTTCGATACTGGCGACATAAAGCTGAGCGTCAACCACATCGAGAGAAGAAGAAAGACCTTGAGTGAATGCCTTC
>NZ_JAWPOM010000103.1:0-281 GCF_033344285.1 Vibrio sp. 779(2023) | reverse complement strand
TCGCAGAAGCAGGTTTTCATTGGCTAGTGCGATGCTGGATTCTAAGCCTTGCACTTCATCAATCGCTTGCTGCGCTTCTAGATACGTTTTCTGCACAAGTAAAGACAAGTCTTGTTTGGCTTGAGATATAAGAGCATCAACTTGAGATACAACGCTTTGTGCTGCTTTAACTTTTTCGCTTCGACCTGTGGATTCAATCAATGGAATGTTAACGCCAACCCCTACGAGCCAATCCGGTTTCATTTGGCTGGCCAACGAATCGTCTTCATACAGGCTGTAAT
>NZ_JAWPOM010000102.1:471-1395 GCF_033344285.1 Vibrio sp. 779(2023) | reverse complement strand
TTTCAAACGTAGTAAAACGTTCACTACAGGCTAAACACTGGCGGCGGCGACGGACTTGATGACCATCCGCAACCAATCGGGAATCAATTACTTTTGTATCGTTCTCTGAACAAAAAGGACAATGCATATCACCTCCAAATAACGTGCCATTGGGGCCGTCCCAAAAGCCAGACTAGTGTAGCGGAATTGATATGTGAGAGAAAACAAAAAGGGGCACTAGTGCCCCTTTTTCAATCAATATCGAGTCGAATCTGTTAACTGCGTGCTAAGTAGTTCGCTTTGCCGACCCATTTGTAGCTTGTTAATTCTTCCAAACCCATCGGGCCACGTGCATGTAGCTTTTGAGTTGAGACGGCCACTTCAGCCCCCAAGCCAAACTGAGCACCGTCAGTAAAGCGCGTTGCCGCATTCACATAAACTGCAGCCGAGCCCACCGAATTGATGAACAACTCTGAGTTAATCAAGCTGTTGGTCATGATTGCATCTGAGTGACTCGCATTGTGAACTCGCATGTGATCAATCGCATCTTTCACGTCAGCGACAACTTTTACACCTAACGTGTAGCTTAGCCATTCGGTATCAAAATCACCTTCTGCGGCATCGCGAATTTGCGTAGCTTGAGCCATTAGCGCTTTCGCTTTTGGTTCTGCTACAAACGTCACTTTGTCACTCATTCGCTCGACAATCATTGGCAAGAATTTCGCCGCTACTTTCTCGTGAACAAGCAGTGTGTCTAGCGAGTTACATGCCGAAGGACGTTGAACTTTCGAGTTTTCAACCACGTTTAGAGATTTCTCTAGGTCTGCGGATTCATCAACAAAAATGTGACTGATACCAAAACCGCCGATGATCACTGGAATTGTGCTGTTCTCTTTACACATTTTGTGCAGACCAGCTCCACCACGTGGGATGATCATATCAACG
>NZ_JAWPOM010000102.1:0-461 GCF_033344285.1 Vibrio sp. 779(2023) | reverse complement strand
TCCAGTTTAAGCAGTTGAGAAACCAGCTCGCGATCTGGCTTTTCAATGTACTGTACTGAAGCGGCTGGCAAGTTTGCTTTTGCAAGGGCTGATTGGATAACTTTCACAAGTTCCATGTTAGAGAAAAACGTCTCTTTACCACCGCGTAGGATGCTGGCGTTACCCGTTTTCAGGCACAGTGCGGCAATGTCGATGGTCACATTTGGACGCGCTTCATAAATCACACCCACAACACCAAGTGGTACACGGCGGCGAGAGAGAGACATGCCGTTTTCTAGCACTTTACTGTCGATTTCGCTGCCCACAGGATCGTTTAGGCTGATCACATTGCGAACATCATTTGCAATGCCCGTTAAGCGTTCTTCATTCAACAGTAGACGGTCTAGCAGCGCATCGGTCAGACCAGCTTCGCGACCAAGTTCGATGTCTTTTGCGTTTGCTGCCAAAATCGCAGCTGAGTT
>NZ_JAWPOM010000101.1:0-1409 GCF_033344285.1 Vibrio sp. 779(2023) | reverse complement strand
GAGCGCTCGCCACAACACCGATTTCGACAGGTTCGCTTTCTTCAAGTGGGATGGAGAACCAGAAACGGCTGCCTTCGCCCTCTTCTGAGTCGACTTCTAGCACGCCGCCCATGGCTTCTACGATGCGTTTGCTGATCGCCAAACCAAGCCCTGTACCACCGATTTGGTTCAGACCACCTTCTGCTTGCGTGAAGGCATCAAACAGAGTTTTCTGATCTTTTTTCGAAATGCCGATACCTGTGTCTGAGACTTCAAATAGCACTTGCGATTCGTCTTCTGGATTCAGGCTGACGTAAATATCAATTTCACCGTCTTCAGTGAATTTGATTGCGTTACCCACTAGATTGTTCAGCACTTGGCTAATGCGCGTTACATCCCCTTTCCAGTATCGGCTGACGTCACTTTCAATGTGGTAAGAGAACAGCAGTTGCTTCTCTTGCGCTCGGCTGTTCATCAGTTGGAACGTGTCTTCAACCATTTGATGTAGGTCGAAGCCCAAGCGGCGAATCTCAAGATGGCCGGCTTCAATTTTCGAGTAATCCAGAACGTCATTTAAGATAGCCAGCAAGGTTTTACCACTGCGGTTGATGATCTCCGCGTAACGCTTTTGAATTGGATTTAAACCAGAATCCATTAACAAACGAGCGGTACCGAGCACGCCGTTCATCGGCGTTCGAATTTCATGGCTCATTGTCGCTAAGAAGGCTGATTTCGCGCGGCTCGCCTGCTCGGCTTCATTACGCGCCTGAGCGTGGTTCACGACCTCTTCATTCAAGCGCAGGTTTGCTTGTCTCAACTGCGAAGTGCGCTGCTCAATCAATTCTTCAAGGTGTTCTTTGTGTTCTTCCAGATCCCGTTTGGCTTTTGCTTCCCCTTCTGCCACCACTTTGAGCGCTTGGGCGGTATTGCGGGCGGTGATGATAGCTTGCCCCATGTGCGCGAGTTCGTCTTTGCCTTTAACTTCTAGTTCAACAGCCAAGTTACCTTGAGCAACAGAAAGCAGCGCAGCAGAGTATTCCGCCAGACGTTTCACTACCGACACGTACACCACGCGCCAAAGGATAAGCACAACCACAATCAAACCGACAATCGAGATCACCGTTAGCGACCATTGGGCAAATTTCAGGGTATTGGTCAGCTGGTCAACGGCAAACGTGGTGGTTTTGTTGGAATCGTCCACCAGCTTGTTTACGGTGCTGTTCAATTCAGAAAACAGCTCCAGCGTTTTTTGCATCAACTGTTGAGATTGTTCGTTGTTTTCGTATTGTTGCAGCAAAATGGTAAATACAACTTGGCGCTTACCGAGCTCGGTGAGCAATTGGCTCATCTGCTTTGAACGTGTTGGGTCTTCGACCGCTAAGACGCGGCGTTTCATGATCTTAAGATTGTTTTCAAACGCCGTCTGGATT
>NZ_JAWPOM010000100.1:0-1419 GCF_033344285.1 Vibrio sp. 779(2023) | reverse complement strand
AATCGACATTGCTCACCGTCATTTTTGCATTGCGTGACGCAAAGAAGCCGACGTATTGCGAGTCTGAGTTTTGCATTTCAACGATATTGGCATTCGCGCCTTTTACCGCTTGCTCAACAAATTTTTCGCCATTACGGTAGCTGACTTTGAAACCATCATTGGTGCGTGTCAGCGTCATGCGGTAGGTTTCAGCCGTGCCGTAAGGCACCCCTTCCACATAATCGACACGGCTTAAACGGTTACCCGGCGTTCCCCAAGGTTGATAAACGCCTTCACGAAACGATGCGTTGATGTTGGTCATGCCATCGTTCGTGCGAGTGTGAGAACGCATTAGGTTCATCACCATGTTCGATGCAGACGGAAACTCTTTATGGCCCTCAGGTTGCGGCACTAAACGCTCGGCACCTAGAATGTCGCGCACCATCAAACCTGCGCCTTCTTGGCGGTTTGGTGTCGCGCCTGTTTCCGGGCCAAGCTGTTCAAGCACCACATCGGCACTGAGGGTAAAGTTCACATCAGTTGGTAGCTCGGTGTAGTAAAAGGAGAGTCCTTCATGCGAGTTGGCTAACTTGCCAGCAGCGACAGCCTCACCATTGACCGTCACTTGGTTCACGCCGACTTTTTCCGGCAAAATGGTTGAGCCAAAGTTCATGTCGGTCGATTGACCAAAAGTGATCGCTTTCCAAGTCAGGTCTTCGACCTTAATCTCAGCAGCGTGTGCGGCTGGGGCCAATATGGCCGCCAGACACAAGGCTAAAGTGTGTTTTTTCATGGTCACTTTTCCTTGTTAGAAGTTGTATTTCAAACCGACACGGAAACGAGGAACATATTCATCTTTAAACTCTGAGCCGTCACCCTTGTGCGTGATAGCCGCGATAGCGAAGAATGGAATCACGCCACTTTCTAACTTGGTGTATTCGCCTTTAAAGTCGATCAGCTGATCATGACCTTTGTCTTTCCAGCCACCTTCACCACCATGAATATCTTTGTACTCCGCTTCTACGCCAAGCTTGCCCCATTCAAACTTACGGTTTGCGTAAAGGTTGAGCTGGTTGTAACGCGAGTCGTCCGTGTTTTTGTACCCATGACGAATACGCGCAGCGACATCCCACTCGTCATTGATTTTGTACGCGCCCGTCAAGTTGTACTTGAACACTGACGCACCCGATGGGCTGGCATCAATGTTAATGCCCGGCGTTAGAGAGAAATTGTCGGTCGCTTTCCAACGGTAGCTCACGCCAGTTTCATGGCCGGCATTGCCCATGTGACCATCTTTGTAGTTCCATTTTGCTTCCACGCTAAAACCGATTTGGTTGTCGAAACGGTGAGAAACGTAAATACGATCTCGATGTTCGTCACCATCACGATCAGGCACATATTCATGACGAATATCCACCGATGCGGCAGCCGCTAAACCAG
>NZ_JAWPOM010000099.1:0-1422 GCF_033344285.1 Vibrio sp. 779(2023) | reverse complement strand
ATCACGGTATAAGTGATCAAAAATCTCTTGGGTTAGCTTTGACAGTTGCATTCTAATTTCCATTGAATCGATTGAAGGAGCAATGATACCAAACCGCACTTTAATCCCCAAGAGATCAGAATCTAACTGATTAGAAATCGTCTCTTGAGGTTCTAAACTGTGGCTTAACGAAATAGATAAGGGAAGAGCTTTTTACGTTCTTCTTCTGAAAGAGCAGAAACTCGCGCGATGTTTGTGTCAGGAATAGATTCAGGGTCAGGGTAGTGCTTCAACACCTTTTCCATACTCTCTTCTCGAATAAGATGGAAGATTGGGTATGGTGAACGATTGGTTAAGTTCTCGTCATCTTCTGGCGCTGCACCACCGAAGCAATAGTCTGGATGGAAAGTCGCCACTTGGAATATACCTTCCCAATCCTGTTGTTTGATCAGCCCTTCAACCCAATCGATGCAGAAGTTGTAGTCCCAGAAATCTTGCAGCATGTTAGGTACGACGACCAATGTTGTTTCCAGCTTTTCTGGTTCGGTGGTGCTGAGTTCAATAAGTTGCAGCAGAATATCCTCAAGCAGCGCTTCTTCTTGTGTTGCTTCGCTGACAAAAATCTTGATTTGTTTGTTACGCTGCGGCTTTGCAGCAAAAGGACACAAATTCAGACCAATCACGACATCATTAAGCCATTGTTCGACTTGTTGCGTGATCGCATTAATATCTGTATTCGGTGTTTCTTGTGTTGAGCGCGTTGGCATACGACTTTCTTGCTTTTATGAATTTGGCGCAAGCATAGCAGAGAAGTCGATTAACTTCTTCCCAAGCTTGCTACATCAGTGTTGCTGTCGGTATCTACGCTTTCACAAATGTGTTTTAAGTAGGCAATGGCAGCAAACATCACGGCATACAAAACGCTTCCGCCAAGCAGTACGGTTGACCAACCGCCATGTTGCCAACAGTAGAGCAATAAAAAACCACCTAAACTTCCGCCAACATAGTAGTGCACCAAGTACAAAGCTGTTGCGGTTGCTTTTGCTTGTGTTGCGTTTTGGCCTACCCAGCCGTAAGCCAAAGTATGGGTAAAAAACGCGCCAAAACTAATCAGCAGAAGACCGATAAGCATAGCGGCGAGGCTCTCAAAAGCCGCAATCCACATGCCTGCCATGCTAACCACAGCGCCTAAGAACATACCTAGAATAGAAGAGTAACGTTTGCTCCAATGCCCTGCGCATCGAGAAGAAAAAGTTCCTCCCAGATAACAGATGAATATCAACGATGCCAGACCGACCGGAACGTTATGCGGCGCGCTAACTAAGCGAAACCCCATTACGGAGTAAAGATTGACGAACAACGCAAAGTTAAGGCCGCCGATGAGCATTGCAAACCAAACCCGCTGATTTCGGAAGTGATCAATAATGGCGCGATTTTGGTGTC
>NZ_JAWPOM010000098.1:0-1428 GCF_033344285.1 Vibrio sp. 779(2023) | reverse complement strand
GTGAAAGGACAAAAATTCTCAGCAGAAAAAGCCCAAGCACTTGCGGACTACATTGCGATTCGTCTGATTCGTACTGAATCCGATTCACTAGCCAAATGGCGAGATGATAAGACGAAAACCAGTAAAAATGTCGCTTTGATCGAAAATCGTATCCGTCTAGCAATTCAAAATGCAGATTGGAAAGGTGTTCAACAATGGATTGCTGTACTCAACAAAGATGAGCAAGCCTCGCTTCGCTGGCAATATTGGTTAGGTCGAAGTGAGATTGCGCTGGGTGATGATATTGCAGGCAAACAGCGATTGGCGACCTTAGTTGGTCAGCGCAATTTCTACAGCGTAGCTGCGGCGAATGCGATTGGTCAGTCAATCAAATATCCATCTCATCGTATTAAGCTCGATACTAAGGTTATTCACCCGTATCAAAACTCTCTCACTCGTATTGAAGAGTTGATTGCGACAGATAAAATTGCGGCAGCGAAAAGTGAGTGGGCGCATTTGCTGAGTAGAGTAGGTAAAGATGAAAAGGCGATGTTGGCGGCGTATGCCTCATCCAAGAATTGGCATCACCTAACCGTCACAGCCAGTATCCAAGCGCAAATGTGGGACAACATTGAACTGCGATTCCCCATTGCGCACCGCTGGTGGTTCAACTTTTATGCGAAGAAGCATGACATCGACCCGATTACGATGATGTCGTTAGCCAGACAAGAAAGTGCATTGGATTCAGAGGCGCGTTCTCCGGTAGGGGCTCGGGGTATCATGCAAATCATGCCAGCGACTGCGAAGTACACGGCACGTAAATACAAGCTGACTTATCAAGGTAGTGATGATTTATACAACGTCGGCAAAAACATCGAGATCGGTAGCCATTATCTGCAAGGTTTGCTAGAGGATTACGATAATAATCGTATTTTTGCGCTCGCCGCTTATAATGCTGGCCCTAACCGAGTAAAAACGTGGCGAGAGCGAACCCAAGGCAAAGTGGACGCATACGCCTTTATTGAGGCGATTCCATTTAACGAAACTCGTGGGTATGTGCAAAACATTCTGATGTTTGAAACCTACTATCGTGATCTTTTGGGTATCGACGGCGCGTTCTTGAATCAACACGAGATCAATACCAAGTATTGAGTGAGGTAACTTGATGTCACACGAACCCGAGTACAGAGACTGGCAACAGATTGTCGAGCTAATCCGATCCAGCGTGGATAGCCAGCAACATGAGATGCTGTTAACCATGCTGATGACACCTGATGAGAGGGAATCATTAACTGCACGCGTTAACATTCTTAATGAGCTTCTCAAAGGGGAATTATCTCAACGTCAGATCAGTCAGATGCTTGGTGTTGGCATTGCCACGATCACTCGTGGCTCAAATGAGTTGAAGTCGAAATCCGAAGTGGAAAAAGACAAGCTGAAACTCTTATT